>JAIRPX010000109.1 GCA_031256775.1 Dysgonamonadaceae bacterium | reverse complement strand
GTACTGATTTTTTCGTTGCCGACGCAGTGAATTTTTCCGCAGGTAGCGTCGTAGGCAAAGCCATACTGGTTGCCGCAATGCGGACAGGCGGGCGCTCCCATCAATTTGTCAGTGCTGATTTTCAATGCAATAGCATCTTCGTCCGAGAGTTCAAAATAACTTTCATCGACCTTGAAAGCGCTGACTAAACGGTATTTCAGCTGAATATCGCCATTACTGTCCTCAAACACATGTTTCTGATATTTAATCAGATACGGTTTTTTCGTATTCTGACATCGGGCTGCCAAAACCACAAAATTATCGTCAACGACAGGCTTTCTGTCCTGTTTTGTCAAATCGACTTTGACGACGGTTTTATCGTCTAATTTTGCCAGCTCAAATCCCGTTGAATTATTTTCTACGCTTAAACTGCTGACTTTGATAGAATTAGTTACCCATTTAAAAAACGTTCTGTAAGCCTCCGCATCAGTATTGTCAAAATATAAAACATTGTCGGTCAGCTCGCCGAGAATCCTGTTGTCGGTATGTTTTCCGAAAGAAACGGCAACCAGATTTACGGAACGCTGCCATTTGCGTTTCCATTCGGCAATAACGCCCTGCACGTCGCGGGGACTGTCGGTTGGAACGCCGTCGGTGAAAAAGAATACAATCGGTTTCCAGTCGCCTTTCTGTTCGAGCGTTGTTGGAACGGTGTTTTTTCGCAGTTCAGCCATTAAATGCCCCAGTCCCACGCTCAACGATGTGCCGCCGCCCACAGGAAATTTTGGCGGATAAAAGCTGATAATTTCCTGTAAAGGCGCGAGAACTTTTGCCTGTCCCGCAAAGGCAATGACGGATATCCATACGGTTTCGAGAGCGTAAGGGTCTGTACGCAAATCTTTTACGATGGTTGCCATGCCGTCCTGCACATTGTCTATCTGTTCGCCGAGCATCGACTCGGAAACGTCAATTAAGAAATAAATCGGTAATCGTCTCATATAATTTAGCAATTAGCAATTAGTGATGTTTATTTTAATCTTTTCTTTTTCAAATATATTTTTTAGAAGTTCAATTCTTTTTGAGGTATAATGATTTTCCAGATAATCGGAATATTTTTTCATGTCAACAGGCGTTTTCAAAGCCTTGTCCATCTGTTTTTCAAAATCATAATATGTATTTACGCTTTGACAAAATTCATTAAGTTTATAGAAGTCCGTATCAAGCGTATCTTTATATCTTGCAATAACATGACAACCGCAGGCGAGGAGTTCAAGGAATCGTGGCGTAACGTAGTTGAACCCTTTTGTTCTTACTTCGCCTCCGTCGATGCCGGGCGTGGAATAGAAACCTATTTTACTTTTCCTAAGCAATTCCATATATCCATTTCTGTTATTAATATTTCCTAAAAATTCTCCTTTTGAAGTATAATAATCGAAAGACATGTCTTTTTGCGAGCCATTGCTGCTGGCTTCTCCCTTTAATACCCTGTAAACATAAACAAAATCTTTGTTTTTTTCGGAATATAATTTCATATATTCTTCTAAAACAGGATTTTGTCGTCCTACTAATACCAAATCATATTTTTTTTCAAATTGTGTAGTTGGACTTATCCTGTAGCGGTCGGCAAGCGACAATGGGAAATGATATATTTTTTTGGGAAAACTGTTTTCCTGCAAGAACGGTAAAACTTCCAGGTTCGATATTAATATGAAAGGATTTTTACTGTATGCCCGATAAAAATCTTCCAATTCATCTTTAGAAACATGAAAATCAACAATATTTGGAATGAGATTATGTCGATTGTAAACATGATTTTTTAAGCGGGCTTTCATTTCCCACATAAATTCATAGCAGTTTGGAGAAAACAGCGAAGAAAAATTTATGCCTGTGCGTTTGATAATTTTATCCAAATAATCGTCTATTTTAGTTATATAATTAAATGAGATACCTAACAGGTTTTTAAATTCATCTTCCCATTCCCAAACCAAATCCAGATAGCGGGCGTCTACTTTTTTTCTGTATGTTCTTATTTTTAGAACCTGTTTAAATTTTATACTGTCATTATTCATAAATTAAGAAACTTTTTTATTTAAATTGCTGATTATAAATATTTTAGATAAAAACAAAATCTGACAACAAAATTACAGACAAAGGTACAATAATATTTTAGGAGAACAAAAAAATATTGCTTAAGAATTATAAATTCATAATTTCTAATTCCTCCCGTGTCTTTTTCTAATATTTTTTTAACATGTGTCGTTATTTGCCTTTAAAAATGTATATTATATTCATAATTATCTTATACCTTTGCAAAAAAAATCCTTTTGGGCTTTTTTACTTATTTTAGTTGCTAAAAATGACTTAATAATTATAATTGAATGATGAAATCAAATTTTTGTATCAGGGTTTTTGCACGCTGGAATTTAAAAATAATTCCGTTTTTTATTATGATTTTATGTGTTGCAAATATTTATTCTCAGGTTACGATTGGCTCTAATGTGACACCTGAAAAAGGCGCTATAATTGATATTAAACAGAAAGACAGCAATCCCGATCCCTTGAATAGGGTAGAGGGCGATCTGGAAAATTCTACAAAAGGTTTGCTTATTCCCAGAGTGTATCTGATCAAATACGACAGCCTGGCGCCATTATACACTTCGCCTCCTGCAACCGATGTGGAAAAACTTAAAGCAACGGGTATGGTTGTTTATAATCTCAATAGATCGCTGATAGCAGGCATTGAAGATGGATTTGTTCAGTGGAACGGAAAGGAATGGACTGCATATTCAGGCGGAGCTGCCCTCTCCGATTTCAGCATTATCGACTGCGACAGTATTACTGTGAATGGATATTACAGTAAGATGAGTCCGCTTTCATCCATGTCGCATACTTTGACGGTTCCTGTTGATGTAAAACGAAGTGGACATTACAACATCTATGCAAATGCGATAAATCCTGTTACCATGACAAGCGCCGGTTATTCGTTTGCAACGGGCGGGGAATTTTCATATCATGGCAAAACCGTACTTACATTGTATGGTGAAGGTATGCCTCTTGCGTCTACTACAGATAATGGCGGGATAGAAGATATTATTGAATTTGTTATCAGCAACTACGATACGCTTCGTTGTCCTTCTGTTCCTTCTATTTACGTATATAAGGCTTCTGCCAGTCTTTCGTTCAGTTGCAGCGCCGTGAAAATATACGGAACCGAACCTGGAAAAGTAGCTGTCGGAACGCCTCTTGATCCCAATATGCAGTTTATAATGCTGGATATTTCTTCTTCGCAGGCAAATGGAGAATACGATATTTATACGGAAACAGTTAACGGAATCAGTTTTAAGGACACTGGAATATTAACCGGCGCTACTCAAACGGTTATATTGAAAGGCAGCGGAGTTCCGCTCAAAAGCGGCAGTTATACTTATGCAATCAAAAGCAACAGTGTTACGCCTACTGCTAACTGTTTTGTAACCGTTGATGTTCCTTAATTATTTTGCAATTTCAAAATGATTTTTTATGAAAAATCTTATAATGATAATGTTTATTACAATGCTGTTTACTACGAATATGAACATGCAGGCGCAGGTAACCGTAGGAAGTTTACTACCTAACGAAGACGGTGCGCTTTTAGATTTAAAGATGTATGATTCAATTCCTAATCTGAAAAATTCTAATAAGGGAATTTTGTTTTCAAAAGTTAAACTGGCGTCATACAATTCGCTGGAGCCTCTGTATAGCGCTGCTTCTGCTACCGACAAACTTAAAGCAACCGGAATGATTGTTTATAACGTTAATACAAGCGGCATTGGTCTTCCTGCCGGTTTAGTACAGTGGAACGGCGAGGAATGGATTCCGCTTTCGCAGGAACCGAGCTTAGCCGATTTCACTATGGATTGCTCCAAAGTAAAGGTACAGGGATTCTTTAATAAAGGTAAGGCTCTTTCTACTCTGGAAAATACGCTTATATTTCCAGTAAATATAACAAAAGAAGGAAGTTACGACATCAATGCTATTGTTTTGGAAGGCAATACTGCTACGGGCGCCGGATTTTCATTTTCCAATAGTGGCGAATTTCACCATAAAGGCGTAGCGTATGTCACGCTACTTGGACAAGGAATGCCAAACAAGGCAACCAGCGAAATAGCTGGCGCGGCAAAAAACCGAGTTGAAATGATAATAAATGGAAATAATGCATGTACCACAAGTAATCTGATTCGGGTGGATTCTATCCAGGCAAGATTCGCTTTCGACTGCGGAACGCTTATTCCATATTTCGACATGGAAAAGGGAGTTCCCGTCGATCCCGACCACAATGTGATGCTTTTGCGCATCGTATCCATGAGCGCTGGCGGCGAATACAGGGTTGAAACCGATTCTGTAAATGGGGTACAGTTTAAAAGTTCGGGAATATTGATTGGGGCAAATCAAACTATTACCCTTTACGGGGACGGCGCTCCCATCAAATCCGGTAATTTTACGTATTTGCTTTCCAGTAACAGCACTATTCCAACGCAGACATGCACAGCAGATGTTTTTGTGCCTTATGGTAATAAAACCATATACGTTGGTAGCGCTAATTCGGGCGACTACGACATGGGAGCTGCAAATGCAGCGTTGCCCCTGATGTCTAAAAATGATGATCTGTTTGATTATGGAAACTATTCGGCAGCGCCTTTTCATATAAAAAAGGGAGCGTCAATAACAATCTCCCGATCAAATTCAACCAGCACGACTAATTTCAACAACTTCACCGCAGTTTTCATAGGTCAACCCTTAATTCCAAACCAGGCTATGGCTGATTCGCTGGTAGCTTATGTTAAAAGGGGTGGCGCTGCATTTATTGCAATGGACAATGGCGGGAAAGCAACATTCAGGCGCATTATTGAAAGTTTTTCAGGCGCAGGAACATATCCTGTTTCTTTAATGACCGACAACAACGACGATTTAACGCCTTTTACCAATGGTAATCCCATCGTTAACGATTATCTGAATTTGAGCGGCAAATATTTGGGAAGGGACAAAACGGATAATTTCTTTTTTACTAATGTTCCGCAGGACTGGTTAGTTGTAGCCGGAACAAGGGCGCAGGCAAGGGTTATAATGCACCGAACATACCGCTTGCTTTTAGCTGGCGACGGCGGAATATTCAGCGGAAATTCCACTGCAACAGTTGCCAATGAGTTGCCTGCGGTGGTAAGCACCGTTGGAGCGCCGATGACGAAAAGTTATGCCGGAGGCGTCGCCCATAATTCGGCTTTCCTGGTGAGCTTGCTGATGTGGGCTATTGATACATCGGAATAGTTTGAGGTGATTTTATTATTTTAACAGTGTATGATTTTAATACGAATGAATATGAAGGAAAAAAAGATTTTTTTGAAAATACTCCTCTGTCTTGCGATGCTAACAGTAGCTGGAAATATGCGCGCACAGGCAACTTTTGGCTCGTCTACAAATCCCGAAAGGGGAGCTTTGATTGAAATAAAACAGAAGGAAAGCTCTCCAAATCCGGTAAACTGGAAACCCGATTCGCTTGAAAATGCAACCAAAGGCTTTATTGCTCCGAGAGTTATGCTTATTGCATACGATTCGCTGGCGCCCATTTATACAAATCCCACGCCGGTGGAAAAGTTGAAAGCAACGGGTATGGTTGTCTATAACGTAAGTTCTACTACCAAAGGCTTGCCCAAAGGACTGGCTGAATGGACGGGAAAAGAGTGGGCGTCACTTGTGGGCAATGCTCCGGCAAAAATGATCATTGATTGCAACGCCGTGAAAGTGAACGGGTACTACTATAAAAACAAACCGCTTGTGCCTGGCGTTAACACTATGAGTGTTCCCGTGCAGATCAGTAAACATGGCGTCTATAACATACAGGCATTTGTGCTGCGGGGGAATGGACCTAACGAAGCGGCTTTCTCTTTTTCTGCTAAGGGCGAATTTTTTTCCGCATCGTCGGCAACAATCACCCTGATGGGCGAAGGAACGCCTTTGGAAGCTACCAGCGATATAGGAACTAACAACACAATCAGGCTGATTGTTAACGGAGAAGAATATCAGTGTCAGTCGGGCGCGCTTCCAACTGTTTATGTGGAAAAATATGAACCCAAATATACATTCGATTGCAGTAATGTGACGGTAATTGGCATCCCAAAGAAAAATCGCCCGATAAATCCGCTGGTTCCGGCGGAAGACCTGAAAATTAAAGTGCGCATCTACTGTTCAGGACAGGGCGGATCATACTCCATAACGACTGCAACCATCAACGGCATTTACTTCAGCGCGACAGGGCAGCTTACTCACGGTTTCCAGGATATTGAGTTGCAGGGCTATGGAACTCCGCTCAAATCAGGGAAATATCCATATCTTATTACAGGCAACAGCACTATTGCCACCGCCACTTGCACGGCAACGGTAAATGTTCCATACCAGGAGTTGCATGTGCTTATTTATAGTAACCAGGGCGACATCTGGGATTTGAGCAGGCAGGATGCTGCTATTCCCATGATGCTAAGGAATCCTGCAATCTTCGATTTGGGACAGGATCCCAACGCCAAGTTCCACGTAGATAAAATCAATAGACTTGGAAAAGTAAAAGGCGATATAAATAAATATAATGAATTAAGTATGAGCGTACTTAGAAAGTTCAGCGCCATTATTATAAGTTTTGAAGCCATACCGAACGAGCAGGCTATTGATTCGTTAATAAAATATGTTAAAACGGAAGATGGTACGTTGCTTTATACTACTGATGAGGCATGGTGGGCGAGAAACCGAATGGCATATCTTATCAATAAACTTTCAGGATTTACATGGTGTACTGTCAATGATGCAGGAACCAACAAAAATATGCCTATAGAACCCAGCAGTAATTATACTAATTACCCTTTTGTTTCGGGAAATCTGGCGGTAAACGGTCAGTATGAAGACTTGACGGGAAAATATCTGGGGAGAGACGCTAATGGGAATTTCTTTTTTGCCAATCCGCCTTCCGACTGGATTATTATTGCAGGCACGCGCGCTAAGGCAAAACTGATTATGCACAAAAAATATCGCGTGTTCTTATCTGGAGATGGAGGCATATTCAGCGGCGGTTATAACTATCCTGCCGCAGATGGACGTGCAGCAAGGGTAGATGCAAATGGCAATCCCATACCGGCTTATATTACCGATAAAATAGTGGCAGGAACGCCAACTGAGGTACACAATGCCCATTTTTTGGCAAACATGCTCATCTGGGCGTTTGAAGCGTCGAGCGACAAATAAACGCAAAGGCACGAAAGCGTGAAGGCACGAAAGCGTGAAGGCGTTAAGGCGCGAAAGGCATGAACCGTGCAACGTCATTGCGAGCGTAGCGAAGCAATCCAGAAGTTAAGAATTATAAATAATTATGAATTATGAATTATGAATTGGCTGACGCAACCTTCGCAACTTTCGTGCTTTCGCGCCTTTTTTAGCCCGAATGGGCTTGATTTTCATAACCGCAGGTGAGCGTAGCGTTGCCTGCGGCAGTGAGAATGTAATAAACAACTGCCTGTAAAGGCAGAACTTTATCATTGAAACTTGTTTTGCCTTTACAGGTAATATATGTTTTGCATTATCCTCAGGCTACGCTTTCGCGCCTTCGCGCCTTCCTGCTTTCGTGCTACGTATCCCGTATCTCGTTCACTGCCGACAGTTGCCTGTACCAATCCTCGCCGAATTTCCGGATAAGAGGTTCCTTTAAAAACTGAAATACTTTTACTTTATTTCTTTTTCCCAAAATCCTTGCTGCCTGACAAACGCTCCAGCGATGATAATTCACCGCACGAAAACCATTGTATTTACTTATTCTTACGGGATATAAATGGCACGAAACAGGTTTGTAAAAATCCGTTTTCCCTTCGCGGCAAGCTTTTTCTATTGCGCATTTGCAGTATCCATTTTCGTCATAGCAGGTAAATACGCAATTTTCGCCATTCACAATGGATGTAACAAACTCGCCATCGTCGTCTAAATAAACGATACCCTGTTTATCTATAACTTTCTGTGCTTCAGGCGATAAATCCTCCCATACGATAGGAAGGATTTCTTCCAGAATATTGATTTCGTCTTCTTCAACCGGAGCGCCCGAATCGCCTTCGATGCAGCAAATCCCCTTACAGACAGATAAATCGCAGACAAACTCTTCTTCCAAAATATCCAAACTGACAATTGTATCCTGTATTTGTATCATGCTGTTTTTAAAAATAAGGAGGTAAAAGTTTCGCAACATTCACCCCCTTCGAAATATATATTTACAAAACTTTTGTAACAAATATCACCCCAAGTAACTTTTTAACAAATCGTTTTTAGTACTTGATTTCAATCTTCTAATTGCTTTTTCTTTAATTTGCCTTACACGTTCCCGCGTTAAAGCGAATTTATCTCCGATTTCTTCCAGCGTCATTTCCTGGCAACCGATACCAAAAAACATTTTTATAATGTCTCTTTCTCTGTCGCTCAAAGTGGATAATGCACGATGGATTTCTTTGGAAAGCGATTCGCTGATCAGCGTACGGTCGGACATTGGAGCATCTTCGTTAATCAAAACGTCAAGTAAACTGTTGTCTTCGCCTTCCACAAAAGGTGCATCCACCGAAATATGCCGTCCTGAAACTTTCAATGTATCCGAAATCTTGTCCACCGGAATATCCAGCTCGTTAGCTAATTCTTCGGGAGAAGGACGCCGTTCATGTTCCTGCTCGAATTTTGAAAAAGCTTTCGTAATCTTGTTCAAAGATCCAACCTGGTTCAACGGCAAACGTACAATTCTTGACTGCTCTGCCAATGCCTGCAAAATAGATTGTCTAATCCACCACACAGCATAGGAAATAAATTTAAAACCGCGCGTTTCGTCGAATTTTTCAGCAGCTTTTATCAATCCAAGATTGCCTTCGTTTATCAAATCCGGCAGGCTAAGCCCCTGATTCTGATACTGTTTTGCCACTGAAACTACAAATCTTAAATTTGCGCGAGTTAATTTTTCCAATGCAGCACGATCGCCACGCCTGATAGCTTGCGCCAACTCTACTTCTTCTTCTACCGTAATAAGATCTTCCCGACCAATTTCTTGAAGATATTTGTCCAGAGATGCGCTTTCGCGGTTGGTGATTGACTTAGTAATTTTTAACTGTCTCATTCAATAGGTTTTATGAGAAAAATAAAAGTTTGCAAAATTAGTAATTAAAATTCTTATTACGAAATAATATAACTTTTTTTACATATTAAATAAGAATTTTAATTACTAATTTGCCTGTATTTTAATTGCTTAAATCAAAAGCGTAATATTCAACTCTTTTAGTATCAGGATAAAACCCTTTGATATAAAGTCCCCTGTCGTCTGGATCCTGTTTTAAAAGGGATTCTATGATTTTTATCAGAGATTCGGAAGAAGAGATACGATATTCGTTTGCAGTTAGTATAATGAATCCATTCCTGATACCTACGTCTTTTAATTTTCCTGTGGTCAAATTAGTGACTTCAACGCCATAGTTTATTCCCAGTTTTAATTGTGTCTGTTTTGGCAGTTCTTTAAAAGATGCGCCCATAATATCGGAAACCGACTGATGTTTAATAGCCTCAGTGGTTCCCATATCGTTTTTCAATTCAACCTTGTAGGTTTTCTGGTCGTTATCTCTTTGAACAAGGACGTCGATTTTATCGCCAGGATTGTAACGGCTTATTTGAGCTTTCAGTTCCTGGAAGTTTCTTATTTTTTGATTGTCGATTCCAATAATTACGTCGCCGATTTTTATTCCAGCCTTTTCTGCCGAACTTTTAGAAGAAAAACCGTTGATATAAACGCCTTCCTTTACTTTCAATTTATTGTATTTTTCCAGATCCTGCTCTTTTAACACTGGCAAATCGGTAATCAATACACCCAGTAAAGCCCGTTGAACGATCCCGTACTGCTTAATATCTGACGCTACTTTTTTAACTATGCTGATAGGAATAGCGAAAGAATATCCAACAAAATTTCCTGTTTCCGAATAGATAGCAGTGTTGATGCCAACCAGTTCGCCTTTTGTGTTCACTAATGCGCCTCCGCTGTTGCCCGGATTCACGGCAGCGTCGGTCTGAATGAAAGATTCAATTTTATCGGCTTGCATACGCATCTGGGGAGTTTGTCCCAGTCCGCGTCTGCCGTTGTCGCCATATCCCGAAAAAAGGCTTCCGCGACCTTTTGCGCTCACAATACCGGCGGTAACAGTGGATGTAAGATTAAAAGGGTTTCCTACTGCCAGTACCCATTCCCCTATTTTCAGGGCGTCGGAATCGCCAAAAGGGATAATCGGAAAATCTTTTCCATCAATTTTCAACAGGGCGACGTCGGTTGCTTCATCGCTTCCAACCAATTTAGCTTTGTAAAGCTTCTCGTCGTTGGTAGTCACTTCAATTTCGTCTGCTCTGTCAATAACGTGGTGATTAGTAACGATATAACCGTCATTTGAAATAATCACGCCCGAACCGAAGCCAATTTTGTGCTGCCCTTGCGACTGCCCTCCGAAGAAAAACTCAAACGGATCGAAATAATTTCTGTTATTTTCCCTTTGGCTGGGATTAACAATTGACTTGATATGAACAACGGCATGTACGCTTCTTTCGGCAGCTAATGTGAAATCGGTATTTTCCGCTGCAACAGTAAGACCTACGGGATAATATCCCCTTTGATCAAATTCTCCTTTGGATAGTAAATCCTTATTTTTATTCATAAAACTGTAAGCGCCTATAGCTATTCCCGCGCTTAAAACGCATACGAACAAAAAACTAACAAATAATTTCCAATTAACTCTCATAATTATTTTAGTTGTGTTAATAATATAATTAAAAAAAATTGTTTGATATGTGTATTTGTACAAATAACGTACTAAAAAGATTATTTGTATTGACTGTTTAACATATTTAACCAGCAAGAAAGCAACTTAAATCAAATTAACAGAATAGTATGACAGAATTACATTTTCAAATAAAAATTCGACATAATGACAAACTTCATTTAAAAAGGTATTGCAAATTCAAAAAGAAGTTGTACCTTTGCACCCGCAAAGTTCGGGGTGTAGCTCAGCCCGGTTAGAGTACGCGTCTGGGGGGCGTGTGGTCGGACGTTCGAATCGTCTCACCCCGACAGCTGAGAAAGCCGCTAAATCAAATAATTAAAGATTTGGCGGCTTTTTATTTTAAATAATTTTCAATGGAAATGTCCATAAAAAAACGGCTCACCCGCAAACTCCTGTGTCTATGGCTTTCCTGCTGACGCGGCTTTATAAGCCGTACCTTCATGCTTTGCGCCACGTGTCTCGTTTAAAAAACTTTTCTCGTGTTACTTCGTAAAAACAGATAAGCTGCAAATTCTTTTAAACCGTGCTGAACAAAAGCAGCGTAGCTGCGACATCTTTGTAGCCGTGTGCGTAAGCGCACGGTTGGAAAACACAGACCTTTCCCTGAGCAGCGTAGCTGCGACAT
>JAIRPX010000094.1 GCA_031256775.1 Dysgonamonadaceae bacterium | reverse complement strand
TTTTGTTTACTACTTTTCTGCTTGTGGTTTAGCTCTAATGTCTTTTCACAAGTTGGTGTTACGTCTTATTTGGGCAATGTTATAAGCCTAAATACCAGTAAAAGGAAAATGTTTAATGGCGAGTTGAAAGCAAATCTGAATCTCCCCTTTAAAAATGCTACTTTTGAATTATCAGGAATGTATAATTTCAAGGAAAGAGAATATCACCGTTTCTCTATCGGGTTAGGATTGATCTTTTTTCCTTTTCAAGAAAGAGATTCATATTATGCCACCTCATTACCTTTGCAGTTAGAAATATTTCCTTTACGTGATTTTAAACGCCTATCTTTTGTCACGGAAATTGCTCCTTTATTTGCCAGTAATTCCGAAACACCCTTCCGCTATTTATTGGGGATTAGATATACGTTTAAATAATTTAATACAAGATTTTACATGCTTTAAACATTCCATATCTCTTAGATATGGAATGTTTTTCTACAAAAATAGTCCGTTAGGACTTGTATATCAATAGATAACAGGATTATTATACAATCCTGTTGTTTGTATAGGATATTACGGCTCACCAGCAAAACCCTGTGTCTTGCGAGAAGGCGCGTAGCGCCAGTATCTTTGTAGCCGTGTGCGTAAGCGCACGGTAAAGATGTACGGAATATAAACAGAGTAGCGTAGCTGCGATACCTTAATTTTTATTCATTTCATGTTTATGAATTAATTTGCTGTTAAAAAAGATATCGCAGCTACGCTGCTTTTGTTCAGCACGGTTTAAAAGAATTTGCAGCTTATCTGTTTTACGAAGTAACGCGAGAAAAGTTTTTTAAACAAGACACGTGGTGCAAAGCATGAAGGCACAGCATGGTTTTGTGCAACGTCATTGCGAAGGCGAAGTCTGAAGCAATCCAGCATTGAAAACTGAAAACTAATTTCTGAAAACTGGATTGCTTCGCTAACGCTCGCAATGACGTCATCAAAGCGTCACGGTGTGCGAAGTCGCGCCAGCAAAAAATGATAACTAAAAACTGATAACTGATAACTAATTCCTGGATTGCTTCGCTAACGCTCGCAATGACGTTGTACGGAATTAAACCGCGTAAAGTATAGCCATGTTTTTTAGCGTAAAGGTGATTGCAGGGTATAAAAAAACAGAATGGTCTAACCTCACGGACAAACCATTCCAATCTTATGAAAACAAAAATTAAGTATTTATTAAGTTTTATAACGTGTTCTTTACATCATGCCACCCATTCCGCCGCCCATTGGAGGCATAGCTGGCGCAGGATTTTCTTCTTTTTTGTCGGTGATCACACATTCAGTCGTAAGGAACATGCCTGCAATTGAAGCAGCATTTTCCAAAGCCACGCGAGCCACTTTGGTTGGGTCGATCACGCCTGCGGCATACAGATTTTCATATACATCTGTCCGTGCGTTGTAACCGAAATCGCTTTTGCCTTCTTTTACTTTTTGAACAACAACAGCGCCTTCTTTTCCTGCATTTTCAACAATTTGACGAAGCGGCTCTTCAATTGCGCGCTTGATGATTTCGATACCTGTTGTTTCGTCTTCGTTAGCGCCTTTAAGTTGTTCCAGAGCAGCTATTGCGCGAACATAAGCCACTCCACCACCAGGAACAGTGCCTTCTTCAATAGCTGCGCGAGTAGCGCTCAAAGCATCGTCAACGCGGTCTTTCTTTTCTTTCATTTCCACTTCAGAAGGAGCGCCAACATAAAGAACTGCTACGCCTCCGGCTAATTTAGCCAGACGTTCCTGCAATTTTTCGCGGTCATAATCGGAAGTAGTTGTTTCAATTTGAGTTTTAATTTGTCCTACGCGGGCTGAAATGGCTTTTTTGTCGCCTGAACCGTTCACAATCACAGTGTTGTCTTTGCTTACGGATACTTTTTCTGCACTGCCCAGCATGTCCATCGTTGTTCCTTCAAGTTTTAGTCCTTTTTCTTCTGAAATCACAACGCCGCCTGTCAGTATTGCAATATCTTCCAGCATTTCTTTGCGGCGATCGCCAAATCCCGGAGCTTTTACGGCGCATATTTTCAGCGAACCGCGCAAACGGTTGACTACCAGAGTTGCTAATGCTTCCGATTCAATATCTTCAGCAATAATCAACAATGGGCGACCGGTTTGAACAGTTTGTTCCAAAACTGGAAGCATATCTTTCAAAACGGAAATCTTTTTGTCGTATATAAGAATATATGGATTGTCTAATTCGGCTTCCATTTTTTCCGTATTAGTTACAAAATAAGCGGAAATATATCCCCTGTCGAATTGCATACCTTCTACCACATCCACATAAGTGTCTATGCCTTTGGCTTCTTCAACAGTGATAACGCCTTCTTTCTGCACTTTTTTCATGGCGTCGGCAATCAGCCTGCCAATAGTTTCGTCGCCATTTGCCGAAATCTTGGCAACATTTTCAATTTTGCTGAAATCGTCGCCAATTTCCTGCGACTGTTCTTTCAAAGAAGCAACCACTGCGGCAACTCCCTTGTCGATACCGCGTTTCAAATCCATCGGATTAGCTCCTGCGGCTACGTTTTTCAAACCTACACTGATAATGGACTGTGCCAGAACAGTAGCGGTAGTTGTTCCGTCGCCGGCATTGTCATTAGTTTTGGAAGCAACTTCTTTTACTAATTGCGCCCCCATATTCTGGAAAGGATCTGAAAGTTCAATGTCTTTTGCAACCGTTACGCCATCTTTTGTAATTTGAGGCGCGCCAAATTTTTTATCCAGAATTACGTTTCGTCCTTTAGGACCTAACGTTACTTTCACTGCATTTGCCAATTCATCAACGCCTTTTTTCAACAAGTCGCGGGCGTCGATATTAAATTTAATTTCTTTTGCCATAATTCCTTTTTTTAATTTAAATGATTGCTAAAACGTCAGATTGACGCATGATTAAAAACTTTTCGCCTTCCAGTTCAATTTCCGTTCCGGCATATTTGCCATAAAGTACCTGATCGCCTTTTTTCAAGACCATTTCTTCATCTTTTGTTCCGTTACCTGCGGCAACAATTTCCCCTTTTAAGGGTTTTTCTTTTGCTGAATCGGGAATAATGATGCCTCCCTGCGTTTTTTCTTCAGCAACTGCCGGTTTTACCAACACTCTGTCTGCTAATGGTTTAATACTCATAATGATGATCTTTTTATTATTATTTTATTATTAATTTAGTTTTACAGTCGAATAATCTACTAATATTGTGCCAAACTTTAAACATGACAAAATGGCAAATTATTTTAAGCTGTATGTCGTTTATTGATTATGATATGACATAAAAATATTCTGTAAACATTATTATACATGACAAAATTTCATTATCATTTTACAAACGGCGAATTATACTTTGCACGGCATGGTTTTGTGCATCGTTATTGCGAAAGCGAAGCCTGAAGCAATCCAGTAAAAAACTGAAAACTAATTTCTGGATTGCTTCGCTAACGCTCGCAATGACGTTGCACAAAATTAAACCGCGTAAAGTATAGACATTATGTTTCACTGAAAAATGTTTATTTTGCCAACATTCGCTCAAATCAACCGATAAATTCCACCTGGCAGACATCGCACTATTCCTTTCATTTCCAGTTCAAACAAAAGAGGCGCTAATTTACTGATAGAAATATTGAGTTCGATACACAAAATATTGAGCTGCATTTCTTCGGTTTTTGCAAGCATATCAACTACCATCTGTTCGTCCGCGCTGAGGTCGATTAAAAAACTCCGCTGAACCGGCGTTTGAGGTTTTTTATCTTTCATCCAGCACATTTCTTTGAAAATATCCTCAGCCTCAGTTACTAATGCTGCCCGTTTAGATTTGATGAGTGTGTTGCATCCCTGCGAATAAGCATCTGTAGCTTTACCAGGAACAGCAAATACATCTCTATGGTAAGAATCTGCAATATTGGCAGTTATCAAAGCTCCCCCTTTTTTTGCCGATTCAACAACGATTGTGCAATCAGACAATCCTGCCACAATTCTGTTTCTTTTCACGAAATTTTGCCGGTCGGGATTTGTAAGGCTTATAAAGTCGGTCAGCAAACCGCCATTTTCTATCATCTGAACAGCAATATTGCGATGCACAGGAGGATATATCCGATCTAATCCATGCGCCAATACTCCTGCGGTGGGCATCTTTTCGCGCAGAGCCGCTTTGTGGGAATAAATATCAATACCATAAGCCAATCCGCTTATTATCAATGTGTCAGGATATGTTTTCGACCAGTCGGAAATGAGTTTGTCGACCATTTCCTTCCCGTAAGCAGTGGCATTCCTTGTTCCTACAATACTGATAACTTTTTCAACATTGAGGGGCGCATTTCCTTTATAATAAAGCATTACAGGAGCATCCACGCAATCTTTCAGCCGCGCAGGATATGATTCGTCATAGATATACAGGGCATTGATCCTGTTTTTGGAGATAAATTCGATTTCTTCTTCCGCCCGTTTCAACACTTCCGGACGATGAATTTCAGTTACAGTTTTTTTTGAAATACAGGGAATACGTTCTAAAACAGCCGGTTTCTCTTTGAAAAGTAGCGAAACGTCGCCCAGCGTTTCAATGATTTGCCTGGCAGTGATATTGCCTATTCCTTTTACAAGAGTTATTCCGATTTGATAAAGCAGGTTTTGATCCATTGTTAAATAAAAACTAAATTTGGAACTAAATTATAAATAATCTTTCATTAATTCATCGTAATAATCGCCCCGCGACAGTTTTCTATTGATTAAAACAACTGCTTCAATTTTTCCTTTGCAGCATAAAACGCGGTCGCTTTTTCGATAGATATTCTGGTGAAAAATTATTTTCACGCCAGTACGTTCAACCGTCAGGGTAGAAATGAAAATTTCGCCGCCTGTAAGCGAGCTTTTGTATTGAAGGTCAGCCCTTGTCACAACAGGGTCGACGCCTTTTTTGTGCGATTCTGCAAAAGAATGACCCAGACTGCACAAAAATTCGTGCCGCGTATTTTCCATGTAATGCAAGTAATTGGCATTGTTAACAATTCCTTGCGAATCACATTCGTAGTCGCGCACTTTAATTTCTATTTCAAAAATTTTATTTTCCATAATTACGCTGCAAAAGTACATGAATTTTTCGAATTACACACAAACAGATAAAAATTCTCTACATTCGTTTCATATTTTATGTACGGTTCTTCCTTGTTCGTTAATAATAACCTTATTATCATCGAATTGCATTACCAACACAAAACCATTGTAAAATGACTCAACGGCTAAATAACGCTGTTTGTAAAGTTCGTTTCCGTTTTTATCAATATGAAACCAACCGTCTTTATCTTTGGCAGTTGCAAAATTCTGTGGAATACGCCCAAATCTAAAAACTCTTTGTTGTTAATGAATTTGCCGTCTATGTCAATGTGCTTGTAAAGTCCATTTTGAAGTTTCGATCAATCCGGGGTCGCCAAGTTCGCGCGACTGTGTTATTTCAAGCGGTTTTCCATAACCTTTTGCAATATATTCCGCCGTTTGAACACAGCGTTGAACAGGACTTGTGAAAATCTTGTTTATTTTCAATTCTGACAAAACTCTTGCCAAAGTTCAATGCTCGTTCTTTGCCTTTTTCATTAAGCAAAACATCATTTCCAAATTCGCCTGTGGGAATTTTGTCGCGGTCGGCATGGCGGATAAGCAACGAAATTTTATCGTTTTCGGAGTAGTGTTTGTAAATTTGTGGGAGCATATTATTTTAACTTTTATTTTTTCTGTTTTGTATTTATTGAATTGATAGTTTTTGTGACATTTTCACAAAAATATTTTATGCTTGACGAACAGTTTATCATTGTGTCAGGGTGAAAATTCTGTACAATTTTATTCCTGATTTTTCTTTGCAAATTATCATCCAAAGAACCAATAAACTCAATTATTGTTCCTTTGTGTTTATATTTTTCATTTAGAAAAAACTCTTTTAAACCGTACTGTAATCCTTCTATTTCTTTGTCTTTTAATTGATTTTTAAAATTATCAACTACAAAAGAATTTAATATATCAGTCAATTTCTTTTTCAGTTCTTCAAGATTAAAATAATCGCTTTTTTCTTCATATTGACGATTAAACTCACTTATAATTTCAAGAAAAATTGAGTTTTCTTTTTCTGAAAATGAATGATTTCTTGCTTTATTAAAAATTTTATCAAACTCACTCTTTATACTCTCTAATTCCTCTTTGTTCCAAATGTATTTGACATCAAATTTTGAATATCCTTTTCTCAATCTGTGTAATAACATTTCGTCATTAGAAATTTCTTTCTTATTCTGGACTGATTCATAGGGGAATCTATTAGGTGCTTCAATTTTGATTTTTAATTTGCGATTTAAATTTAACTTTGTGAAAACATATTCAGAACTTATATCACGCCATATTAATTTTTTTTGGATGGCATCGTAATGTAAATCAAAATCGCCAATATTGCAATCTAAAAAATCGCCAGATAAAGTTTCTTGCAATGTGCTTTTTTCTGCTTTTTCTCCAAGATTATTAAATACCTCTTCAATTTTATATGTGTCAAAACTTTCTTCTGTATAATTAATTATAGTTGCAGCACCAAGCCAAGGTAACATTTTCTTACATTGCTCATAAATATCTTTTTTTCTCCATTCAATTTTAGATTGGAACAAAAGAGTTTTTTCTTCCACATAACCATTTCTAATAATGCTCAATACGAAAATCCCATCAAAACCTAAAATGGATTCGGTAGAGCCAGTGCCACCACTACCAAATTTATTATAGTCAATAGACCACTTCCATTTACCTCCCCATTTTTCGTCATCAACTACAACTGTTCGTGCTCTTTTCGTTTTCATAAGACGAAACAAATCTCCTGTACAAGTGTCTTCCGATTCATAAACAGACAGAAAACCTGCAATAGCCTCTTTAATTGCAGAATTCAAATGAGATTTTATTTTTTCTTTTACTTCTTGTGGGATTATTATTTCCATATATTTGTATTTTATTGATTACTTTTTAAACACCTTTCTGAAATGTCGCCCCAACTTCCGCGCCACCTGCTCAAAAGGCGATAAATGTATTATTCTCATTTGTTTCTAAATTTTTTCTACCAATCTATATCTCACCACTTCCCACGCCTCTTTCGGTTCAAACTTCAAACTCGGTCGCAACAATCCTTTGGTATCATTCAGAAATATTTCTTCCTGCATCTTTTCTTCCATATTTGCCAAATAAACGGCTTGCGAGGGTGATTCGCCATCAGAAAAAGCGATGTATTCGTGATAGCATTTTATCACATTGTCGGGATTCAGATTCGGATTTTCCAATGCTTTTTGCAAGTCAAACAAATCACGACCTTTTTTGCGCTGATACAATGCACGAAGTTTTGTCCCGACCAATTCGTCTAATTGATAAGTAGTTATCTCACACTTGCCGGAAAACCATTGATTATTAACTTCAAACGGAACTTTTGTCAACCCAAGTACGCTAAAATGTTCTTTGCAGTTGATTTCTACTTTTAATTTGATTGGTATTATTGGCGGAAAGGTAGATTCTACTCTGAAAACCATTGTGTTATTGTTTCGCTTCTGTTTGATAACGGGTTTTCCGAGAAACGACAAAACTTCACGCAGTTTGTCAAGGACAGCGCCGACGTTTTCAGGTATAATTTGTACTAAATCAATATCTTCGGAATAACGCGGCTGTGGTTGCAAGTACAATTTGTGCAGCGCCGTTCCGCCTCGAAAAGCCAAGCGGGACGATAAAAATTCATCATTGTAAATGGCAGAGAGCGCACGACAGATAATCAAATCCTGCTCGACATATTTTTTGCTGTCCCAAGGGACAACTCTTCCCCATTCCAGTATAGCATAATCAGGTATCATTCGTCTATTTCAATTTCTTCGTTAATAATTATTTTCCATTTGTCATTTATCTGAAAATCAGATATTTTATCATTGCGCCTTTTTACACATAACGGATATTTTCTGAATTTCTGGTGCGCTTCGCAGGATTTTTGGTACAACGTATCTGCAATTTCTTCAAATCCAAGCATTTCAAGTAAATAACCCAATCGCTGTATATCCGCGGTATTTGCGTATTGAAAAAAATCCGTTTCAATTTTATGAAAGTCAATCACTTCTGCCAATTCATTCAAAACGGTTGCAACACGATTAATGCCGCCAATATTTTTAACATACAGCAGTAAATCAATCGCAGTCAGTTCAGGAGTAGAAACAGGAATATATCCGCTTTTAGCCGTGATTTGCTGCAAATAATTTGCCGGAATTTTCTTTTTGGCGACAAAACTGATTTTAACATCATTTTTTATCTTGACTCTTAATTGATTAGATTCCGTAACGAGCATTAATTCCATAGGCAGTTGATGCGCCGCACCGTGAATGGCTGCTGCACTTAAAAGCCCAATGTAATAATTTTGTACTAAAAATTTCATCAGTTGCTCAATGTATTCTATGGGGTCAACAACCCCTTTCAAACCGTATTCCACAGGCACAATTACCCAAAAACCACGCCAGACCGACTGTATCTTCCGTTTCTGTGCGAGCCGGTTTAGCGTATTTTGGATATTGTGATTAGTCAAATTCGGAAACTGCCGTCTTACATCTTCTTTTGAGAACGTGATTTGTCCGATTTTCGGCAGATACTCTATCCAATCCCCTATGTATTTAATTTTATCCATAATTATATTACTTTGAAACTGCAAAAATACACATTTTTTGATTATTAACGCAGTTTTGTCGCAAATGTTTTGTTTTCATATCGGCTTCCTCATATTACAAGTTTTACATAATTCAACGCTTTTGTAGTTATCGACAAGTTTTCTGTAAACCGGACTTGCTAAAACTTCCGCAACCGTTGTCGTTTCAATATTTCCAAAATCGCCGAGCGAATGCCGCAGGTTGTCGGGAGCGCAGCAGGGTGAAATTTTGCCTGTGGCGGA
>JAIRPX010000082.1 GCA_031256775.1 Dysgonamonadaceae bacterium | reverse complement strand
AAAGATATAATTGATAAAACAGTTAATTCCGGTGAAATCGCAAAACTGCTTTCTAACAGAAGATATTTTACAGATAATTCTTATATGGCTAAATTTCAAACATGGTACCGAAGTTCAACTGTTTTAAACGTTTTTTTTTAGTGATAACTATATTCTGTACGGTATGGTTTTGTGCATTGCTAACGCTCACAATGACGTTACATAAAATTAAACCGCGTACAGTATAACAATAAATTATTATATTATGGACAGAAAAATACCGAAGGAAGTAATTGTAAAAAGAAAAAGAAAAATAATCATCCAGATAGCAGCGCTTTTAATACTTGTCATAATCGTTTTTATAGTATGCGTTAAGATGTTTCGATCGGGCATATCGCGGGATGATATTTTTACATCCATTGTGGATAGGGGCGCAATCGAAATATCCGTTTCGGCAACTGGAAAAGTGACGCCTCTGTCGGAAGAAATTATAATCACTCCCGTTTCAACCAAAATACTGGAGGTGTATAAAAAAGCGGGCGATTCGATTGTGATAGGCGATGCTATAATCCGGCTGGATCTTGCAAGCGTCCATTCTGATGTGGAAAATCAGAACGACGAACTCGCCATGAAACAATACAGGCTGGAACAGCAAAAAGTGGCTTCCCAAAGTTCTCTTTCCGATCTTGAAATGCAGATAGAAATTGATGAAATGCGTATCCGACGGATGGAAGTTCTGCTTCGTAATGAAATATTTCTGGACAGCATCGGCGCCGGAACTTCCGACAAAATAAAACAGGCGGAACTTGAACTTACCGTTGAACGGCTGAAATTGAAACAGTTGAAAGTCAGGTATGAAAACCAGAAACAAAGCGCTGTTGCCGATACAAGAGTGCTGGAGCTGGATTACAATATTGCCCTGAAAAACGCAAATCTTAAAAACAAGATGATGCAGGAAGCGCAAATCCGTTCTCCGCGAACAGGTATTCTTACATGGATCAATGACCAGATTGGAGCTAAAACGCCCGAAGGTACGCAATTAGCCATCGTTTCCGATCTTAACCATTTCAAGGTAGAAGCCGAAATATCGGACAGCTACGGAAACAAGGTTCTTACCGGCAACAGAGTCATAGTCAAATCGTTTGGAACAGAATTGCGTGGAACGGTCGGAAACGTTATCCCATCCGTCAAAAACGGCATAATCACTTTCACGGTCTTATTGGAGGACAATACAAATAAAATTCTGCGTTCAGGATTAAAAGTGGACGTCTATGTCGTTAACTCGGTCAGGAATGAAATTTTGCGGATTGCAAACCGTTCTTACTATACCGGCGAAGGAGAATACGAACTCTGGACAGTTAAGGACAATCAGGCTTTAAAACGCCATGTCCGTTTAGGAGAAAGCAGTTATAATTATGTAGAAGTTATAGAAGGTTTAAAAGAAGGCGAAACTGTCATCGTATCCGATATGAATCGTTATAAAGATTATAATAAATTAAATATTCGATAATACAGTATAAATTCAAGTTATTATGAAATATTTGATATTATTTATTGCTTTATTAATATTTAGCCTTTCAGATAGCGAAGCACAAAAACGCCAGCTGACGCTTGAAGAAGCGTTTATCCTTGCCGAGAAACAGTCGCTGGATGCTTCTATTGCCCAAAATATGTTTTTAAATGCATACTGGCAATATCGTAATTATAAAGCCGAATTGTTGCCCAATGTAGTATTGGAAGGAACGTTGCCTGCCTTGAACCGTTCTCTAAGCACGTATCAAAAGGAAGACGGCTCGTATGGATTTGTTAAAAACAGTACGCTAACGGAAAACCTTGCCCTGTCGATACAGCAAAATATCCCTTTTACAGGTGGCTCTTTCATAATCCAATCGCAGTTGCAACGAATCGACCAATTAGACAACCACGCTACAGGCTACCTTAGCGTTCCGTTTTCGGTTAGTTTGCAACAGCCTTTGTTTCATGCTAAAACCTTGAAATGGGCAATGCGTATTGAACCTGAAAAATACAGGGAAGCCATTAAACAGTATCTGGCAGACATAGAAAATGTTCACCTGAATGTGATCAATTACTATTTCGATCTGCTGCTGGCAATGGTTAACTTTGACATAGCGCAAGTTAATTTCAACAACGCAGTAAAATTGTTTGATATAGCAAAAGGAAAAAGAAGTTTAGGTCTTATTTCGCAAAATGAAATATATCAGCTTGAACTTGGAAAAATCAACGCCGAATCAGATATTATTACTGCCAAGCAAAATTATGACAGCAAGATGCTTACATTTCGCAACTACCTGCGCATGGAAGAAAACGACAGTATTTGTCCCGTTGCCACAAAAAATTTTTACAGTTCAGACATAACTGTACAGCAGGTTATGGAATTGGCTAATAAAAACAATCCTGTTACTCATAATCTCAACAGAAGGCTCATGGAAGCGCAGCAAAAAATTGACCAGGCTAAAACCGAGCGCGGTTTTAGAGCTGATTTATATGTTTCTCTGGGCAATACTGGCAGCGACCTGACGTTGCCTGCTTCATACAGGAACCTGCAAAACAGGGAAATGGCAAGCATCAGTATAAGGATACCCATAATGGATTGGGGAAAAGGACGGGGTGGTGTAAAGGTTGCCGAATCGGTAAAGGAAGTGGTAATAAGGCAAACAGAACAGATACAGCTGAATTTTGAACAGAACATTATCCTGTCTGTGTCGCAATTCCATAATCAGACGCGCTTAGTCAGACTTGCCCAGCACGCCGATTCAATTGCGCAGCTACGATACGAAACGGCTTTTCAAACCTTTGTTATGGGAACTGTTAATGTATTGGATATTAATGCGGCACAGGTTGAGCGCGACAATGCCAAACGAAAATATATCAATGAGTTATACCTGTCGTGGCTTTGTTATTATAATCTAAGGCAAATAACGCTTTTTGATTTTGAAGAAAACATCAATATTATACATAATTAACTCAATTATAATTGAATGAATAGCTTTGTAATGCGTTAAATTGAGTTAATTTTCTTTTTTAGTCGTGCCGTGAACTCGTAATTTTTCAAGCCCCAGCCAGGCAGTAGCAATAATTCGGGTGGCGATTGCGATACGAAACGTTCGATGATGAAATCAGGATTGAGCCGCGACATAAAATCAATGCACAAATCAATATATTCGTTCACATCATAAAGGTGAAATATGTCTGGATTTTTCAGATATTCGTGCGCCATTTTAGTATCTTTAATTAATTGTAACTGATGTAGTTTTACGGTAGTTAGCGGTAATTCGGAAATCCTGTCGGCATGAGAAAGGATCATTTCGCGCGATTCGCCAGGCAAGCCCAAAATAAGGTGTGCGCCACAAAAAATGTTTCTATAATGTGTTCTGCAAACAGTTTCAACAGCATTTTCGTATGTATGACCGCGATTAATTCGGAATAACGTATCATTGTTTGTCGATTCGACGCCATATTCTATTAATAGGAAATGATTTACAGCGATTTTTTCCAGTTCGTCTAAGAGTGCGTCAGGCATACAGTCGGGGCGAGTGCTGATAATCAAACCAACAACATCTGTGCAGTTCAGGGCTTCGTAATATTTGGTAATCAAATTTTCAACTGAATCGTAAGTATTTGTATAAGACTGAAAATAAGCAAGATATTTCATTCCTGGATATTTACGCGAAAAAAAACGTACGCCTTCATCCAATTGTTGTTTGATGGATTTTCCATTAACTGCATATTGCGGACTAAATGTTTGATTGTTGCAAAAGGTGCAACCGTTGTAGCCTTTGGTTCCGTCGCGGTTGGGGCATGTAAAGCCGCCGTTAATTGATATTTTTTGTACTTTAAAATTCGGGAAAATGCTTTGCAGGAAAGATGCAAAATCGCGACGGTTGAAATAGCGTTCCGTATTCTGTTGCATTTGTTTTATGTTGTTCCGCAAGCGTTTTTTGCAGACTACTGATTTGGCAGTTTGCGCTGTCGCACAGCTTCATACAGTAAAATAGCCGCTGCTGCCGAAACATTCAAAGATTCAATATTTCCCGCTACCGGAATTTTAACTATTTCATCGCAGATACGAAGATTGTCGGAGGCTACGCCATTATCTTCACCGCCAAGAACTATCGCAACTGGATCGGTATAATCGACGCTGGTATATTCTTTTTCTGCTTTTTCTGTTGCGGCAATCACTTTATAGCCACAGTTTTTCAGGAAACGGATTGCTTCCGTAATGTTTGCTTCCTTACACACCGGCAAGTTCAAAAGCGCTCCTGCCGATGTTTTTACAGCATCGGCATTGACCGAAACACTGTTGTGGGCGGGAATAACTATTGCATCCACTCCGGCACATTCGCAGGTGCGGGCAATAGCGCCGAAATTGCGTACATCAGTTACGCCATCCAGTAAGACTATTAACGGATTTTTACCTTCTTCATACAAAAAAGGCACTATGTCTTCTAATTTTTGATATGTAACTGCTGATATAAAAGCGATTACACCCTGATGGTTTTTACGTGTCAGCCGGTCTAATTTTTCCTGTGGAACCCTTTGTAAGGGAATATTTGTTCCTTTTATAACAGCAAAAAGCTCGTGCGACAAATCGCTTTGCAAATCTCTTCGCATCAAAATCTTATCTACATCTTTCCCGCTCTTGACGGCTTCGATGACGGCGCGGACGCCAAAAATCATTTCACTTTCTTTCATGTTTTAACAGTTCTTTTGCATTTTCAATGGCTGCGTCGGTTAATTTTGAGCCGCTTAGCATTTGGGCAATCTCTTTTATTCTTTCTTCCTGCGACAACTGGCGAATATTGGATTCGGTTCCGGTTGCGCTGTCTTTTTTATAAACAAGGAACTGTGAATCGCCTTTGGCTGCAATCTGAGGCAGATGAGTAATAGCAATTACTTGCATGTTGCCGCTTGTTTGCCGCATAATATCGCCCATTTTGTCTGCTATTTCTCCTGAAACGCCCGTATCAATTTCATCAAAAATGATTGCTGGAAGCGCGGTAGCTCCGGCAATTAACGCTTTTATTCCCAGCATTAAACGTGAAATTTCACCGCCTGACGCAGTTTGTGCCGCCGGTTTCAGTTCGCCGTTTTTATTAGCTGAAAACAGAAAAACAACTTCGTCTTTTCCTGTTGAATCTGGATGTTCTTTTTGCGACAGTTCGGCAGAGAAACGCATGTTAGGCATCCCCAAAACGCTTATTTTTTCGATCAACTGTTTTTCTAAAATTGCAGCGGCATCCTTTCGCGTACCGGTAAGTTTTTCGGCAATATTTAAAACATTTGTTAATCCAAGATTCAGTTTCTTTTCCAATTCAGATAATTCGTCATCATAATTATCAATTGCCCTGATTTGCTTGTCCAGACTGTCGCGCAAGTCTATCAATGCTTCCACCGAATCCAGATGATGCTTTTTTTGCAGGGAGTAGATCAAATCTAAACGGCTGTTAACTTCTTGCAGACGTTCTGGATTAAAATCTAAATTTTCCTGTTGCGAATGTATTTCCATAGCTAAATCTTTTAGATCAAGATATGCTGTTTCAATTCTTTCTGAAAATTCTTCCGAAGCTGCATATACTTTACGAATAGACTGAGCTGTGTGAAGCGATTCTTTCAGCGAAGAAAGGATTCCTGTTTCGTCCATAGATAAAAGCTGCTCAATCCCGTAGAGTCCGGATTTTATAGTTTCGACGTTGGAAAGCATTTCAGCTTCCTGCTCCAGTTCGATTTGTTCTCCTGCACGTAAACGGGCTTCGTCCAACTGTTTAAATTGAAAACGGATATAATCTTCTTCAGTTGTGCGACAGTTTATTTTTTCTTTTAGCTCTTTAAATTGTTTCTTAACGGAATTATATTCTTTGTAAGCAGAATTATATTCGTTTTTTAAATCTTTATTTTTTGCCAAAACGTCTAAAACGTTCAGCTGGAAATGATTATCGGCTAAAAGCAAATTTTGATGCTGGGAATGGATGTCTATCAGGAAAGCGCCTAATTCTTTTAGATCGTTCAGTCCTACGGGACTGTCGTTTATGAAAGCCCGCGATTTTCCGGACGACCATATTTCCCGCCTTAAAATGCAGGTTTGAGTGTCGTATTCCCATTCTTTTTGGGCGAAAAAAGATTTCAACTGATAGGACGAAATGTCGAAGACGCCTTCTATCAAGCATTTATCTTCATTTTGCTTAATATATTTAGCATCGGATCTTTGTCCTAATATTAAGGATAAAGCTCCCAGCATTATTGATTTACCGGCTCCGGTTTCACCTGTAATCACCGAAAAACCGGAAGGAAAATTAATTTCCAGCAGGGAAATCAATGCGTAATTTTGGATTTTAAGTGATTTTAGCATTGTATTTTATTTTTTCAACGGTTCAAGTTGACTTGTCATTGTTGGATAAATATTCCGCAGAATATCATAAGTTGTTTTTTTCTCTTCAGAATTAGCTTTTGCTGCAATTGAAACAATTTCATCCAATTTGCAGTCGGCAAACATTTGAAGGATTATTTCTGAATCTCTTACGCTTTTAGTATCTTTCAACACGGAAAGTCCATTTAAAATAGTAGTCCGTCCTCTATCTGGATTTGCCGCCATTTCGTCTAAGCTTTTCCTGTGGTAAGTGTACCAAAATTCGCGGTAAGGCTTCATGGATTCATTGCTCAGCGCGTTAATTATGGAAGTCCGGCTCTTATTTGAGTCGAAAGACGACCAGCCATTCCACGAAGAAGATTGCGCCTGCATTGCAATTGATTGTGCCTGACGGAGAAACACAGCTCCTCCCAAAGAAGAAAAACTGTCGAAGTCAAACGCCAGAATCAAGTTGGCATAGAATGCAATTACAGCCACTAAGTTATTGCTTAAAGTATTCTGAACTAATTCAATAGGAGAATTTTCCATGTATTCAAATTCAAAATTCACATCTCTCCAGTTGAGAATGGTTGTGGTATAGGCTGAATTGTAAACAGGACGCCGTGACTGCACAAAAATTTCAGCTTTGAAATTGTTTTCGGAAAGCTGCTCCAGAATTGTGATGGAAAATGTACATTCGATTTTTTCAGATTGATTGAAAGTTGTGGAACTCCACAACTGATTGTTAATGAACTGAAAAAGAGCCTGTTCTAAACTTGAAAAAATATTTTTGTTGGTACTTTGAATCCGTGAGCTGTTAACGGTAACAGTAGCATTCAGTTCCTGTGCCTGCAAACTTGCTGCACACAGGAAAATAAGCATAATCACAATTATCTGTTTCATATTTAATCAATTAACGCTTTTAATGTGTTAACTATATCTTCTGCTACTTCCTTTTTGGGCTTTACGGGAAAATCTGTTTTATCGCCGCAAACAGTAATGATACTTATTTTATTTGTATCAGTCTGAAAACCGGCGCCTTTTTCATTGAGCGAATTTAATACGATAAAATCAAAATTCTTCTTTTTTAATTTTATCATAGCATTATCTCGTTCATTATCAGTTTCCAAAGCAAAACCGACTAAAATCTGGTTTTCTTTTTTCATTTTTCCCAGCGTTGCCGCAATATCATGATTAGCAACAAGATTCAACGATAAATTCTCACTTTCCCGTTTAAGTTTTTTTTCAGAGAACATAACCGGTTTATAATCGGCTACTGCTGCGCACAAAATGCCAATATCCGTTTCAGGGAAATAATGAGCGGCTTCACGGTGCATTTCATCTGCCGATTCTACGTCTATCCTTGTAATATTGGGATGCACAGCCTGTTGTTGCACAGGACCGCTAATTAATACTACTTTAGCTCCCCTCTCGGCGCATACGTTAGCTAATGCAAATCCCATTTTACCTGAGGAATAATTACTTATATAACGTACAGGATCAATTTTTTCATACGTTGGACCTGCCGTTATCAGTATTTTTTTTTTTGACAACTGTTCCTGATATTTAAAAAAAGACTCTATCTGCTGAACAATGACTTCCGGTTCTTCCATCCTTCCTTTTCCTTCCAAAGCACTGGCTAAGAATCCGGTAGAAGGTTCGATAATATAATTTCCGTAAGATTTTAATTTTTTTAAATTATTTTGAGTGGAAGGATGTGCATACATATCCAAATCCATAGCTGGAGCAATAAATACAGGGGCTTTCATTGACAAATAGCTGGTAATGAGCATATTATCGGCTATTCCGTTTGCCATTTTCCCGATGGTTGAGGCTGTTGCCGGAGCTATTAGCATCAAATCCGCCCACAGACCCATATCCACATGGCTGTGCCATGTTCCGTCGTTGGCTGTAAAAAATTCGCCGACAACAGGTTTGCGAGTCAGGGCAGACAACGTAACGGGAGTAATAAACTCTTTTCCGGCGGGAGTGATAACAACCTGTACTTCAGCTCCTTTTTTTATCAAAGCTCGACACAGGAAAGCTGCTTTGTAAGCGGCAATGCTTCCGGTTATACCCAAAACTATTTTTTTCCCCTGCAAAATCATTTTATTTCCCAGATATCGCCCGACATAAGAAATTCCCTCAGTGTCCTTGCCGGTTTTTGAGCCTGTATTTTTTCAATCTGTTTTTCAATTTCTTCGTCGTAGGCAGGTGCTTCCACATTGCGTATAACTCCCAGAGCAACAGGCAATTCTACGCCATCCATCAATGCAAGTTTCAGATGCAGGGTAGGATCGGAAGTAGTTTCGCTGTGAGTTAGAACATCGTCTAACGTATAACCGTTTTCACCTATAACTACAGCTTTTAAATTGAAGCCCTCCTGGACAATTCCTTTATTGCTGTCTTTCCCGAAAATCATTTTTTCTCCGTGACGAAGGAAAATTGTTTTGTCGGAACGATTTTCGCGACTAACAATATTTTCGTGGATTCCGTCATTGAAAATAACGCAGTTCAGGATAATTTCGACTACCGAAGTTCCCTTGTGTTGAGCTGCAGCTTTTAAAATTTCAGGCGAGTTTTTTACATCAGCGTCTATTGTGCGGGCGAAAAAACGTCCACGAGAGCCGAGAGCAAGTTCTGCCGGACGGAAAGGATCTTCTATTGTTCCATAAGGAGAAGATTTTGAGACGAATCCTCTATCGGAAGTAGGAGAATACTGTCCTTTGGTCAATCCATATATCTTATTGTTCATCAACAGGATATTAATATCGACATTTCGTCTTACGGCATGAATAAAATGGTTACCGCCAATAGCGAGGCAATCGCCGTCGCCAGTCGCCAGCCAGACAGATAATGCCGGATTAGCCACTTTAACGCCAGTAGCTACAGCAGCTCCACGTCCGTGAATAGTATGGAATCCGTAAGTATTCGTATAATAGGGTAGGCGAGAGGAGCATCCAATGCCGGAAATAACAGCTGTATTGTGTGGCGCTACTCCCAAATCCGCCATTGCTTTGAAGAGGCTGTTCAAAACGCCATAGTCGCCGCAACCAGGACACCAGCGAACTAACTGCGAACTTTTGAAATCTTTAGGTTGATATATCTGTTCCATTTTTTATTATCGTTTACTTGTTCACTTCTCAATTATTTTAACTATTTCCTCAACTAAGCGAGCAACGATAAACGGTTGTCCCTTAATACGATTAAACTGATAAGGATTAAATCCTCCAATTTTAGAACGCAAATAACCGGCAAACTGTCCCATATTCTGTTCAATAACAATTACTTTCTCGTATTTTCTCAATATTTCTTCCGTATTTTTCGGCAGAGGATTGATATATCTAAAATGAGTGAAAGCAACTTTTTTCCCCTCTTTCCTGATTGCTTCAACTGCCTCAGACAGATGCCCGTAAGTTCCACCCCAACCGACAACCAGCGTTTGGGCGTCCGTATCTCCTGAAACTTCTTGCAAAGGAATGTAGTCGGCTATTTTATCTATTTTAGCTTGGCGTGCATGTACCATATTCTGATGATTATCAGGGTCGGTGCTTATAACGCTTTGATTATAATCTTTTTCCAGACCTCCGATACGGTGCATGAAATTTTCAGTACCCGGTATAGCCCAATAGCGGACGTTTGTTTCCTGATTACGCAAATATGGCGTCCAGCCTTCTTTTATTTCCTGATTAACATAAGGTGGTTTTATTTCGGGATATTCATTCAGGTCGGGAATTAGCCAGGCAGAAGATCCGTTAGCTATATAACCGTCTGTCAATAGAATAACCGGCGTTAAATGTTCCAGAGCAATTTTAGAAGCCCAGAAAGCCGAATCGAAACAGTCGGTTGGAGATAGGGCTGCAATTACTACAGCCGGACTTTCGCCGTTACGACCATACAACGCCTGCAACAAGTCGGTTTGTTCGCTTTTGGTTGGCATTCCCGTTGAGGGACCTGCTCGTTGAACATCAATCACAACTAATGGAATTTCAGCCATTACCGCTAAGCCTATAGCTTCGCTTTTAAGAGCCAGTCCGGGTCCGGAAGTATTTGTTGCCGCCAGATTTCCGGCAAAAGAAGCTCCAATAGCCGTGCAGATTCCCGCGATTTCGTCTTCTGTTTGCATCACCTTTACGCCCAGCTCTTTACGTGCGGCTAATTCCTGCATAATGTCTGTGGCGGGAGTAATCGGATAGGAGCCTAAAAACAGAGGTAAACCTGCTTTTTCAGCAGCGGCGATTAAGCCGTAGGCTGTTGCTTTATTGCCGTTTACGTCTGTATAAAATCCTTTTTTATGAGAAGTTGTTTCAATGCGGTAAGTAGAAACTGTGGCGTGGATATTGTGTCCGTAGTTAAAACCGGCTTGAAGTACCAGCAAATTGGCTTTTAACACGTCTGGTTTCTTTTTGAATTTTTTCGACAACAGTTTTTCAACAATTTCCAGAGGTGAGTTAAAAAGCCAGCAAACTAATCCCAAAGCAAAAATATTTCGGCTTCGGAGCGCCTGTTTGTTGTCGGCAATTCCCTCCAAAGCGTCTTTGCACATTTGCGTAATAGAAGCTGCAACAACCTGAACCGAATTTAATTCTAATTCTTCGAAAGGGTTATCTGTTGAAAACAAAGCCTTTTCCAAGTCAGCCTTATGAAAAGAATCGGTATCAATGATAACAACCGAATCGCGTTTAAGAAACTGCGCGTTTACTTTCAGCGCTGCAGGATTCATTGCTATCAAAACATCGGCTTTGTCGCCAGGTGTGAACACATTTTTTGCGCCCAGCTGCATTTGAAATCCGGAGACTCCGCTCAAAGTTCCATGAGGAGCACGTATTTCGGCTGGGAAATCAGGAAATGTAATAATTTCGTTACCCAGTTCGGCAGAAAGGTTTGAAAAAAGTGTTCCAACCAGTTGCATACCATCGCCTGAATCGCCTGAAAAACGAATTACTACACTATTCCGTTCTTTGATATTAGTTTTTTCTAACATACAATAAGCTATCTAATGTTAATCTGTTTCTATCGTATTTATTCAATATTATTATGGATATACAAATATTTTTGGGGAACAAAGGTAGATATTATCAATGCAAAAAACAAATTTTTTTAATACTATCCAATATAAGTTTGTATCTTTGCAGACATAATTTGGATAAAATAAATAATTTACATCATGACTGAACTTAAAAAATTATCATTAATTGCTGTTTCTTTGATTATTGCTGTTAACATCCATGCACAGGAGGTTAAAAATGTTATCTTTATGGTTCCGGATGGAACCAGTATTCCTGTTTTATCGCTTGCCCGCTGGGTTCAGTACGCCAAAGATACATCAAAAACGCGGCTGTCTATTGATCCGTATCTCTGCGGACTGGTAAAAACGCACAGTAGCAATGCGCCTATTGGCGATTCGGCTCCTACAATGAGCGCCTATATGACCGGATGTCTTTCACAGACAGGATTCCTGAGCATGTACCCGCCTGAAGATCCTAATGATTTGACGCAAATAGATAATGATCTTTTTCCTCCTTATTCTCCCCGAATGACGGTTATGGAAGCTGCGCGTATAGTGAAAAATAAAGCTATAGGATTGGTTGTTACATGCGAATTTCCTCATGCAACGCCTGGTGCAACATCTTCTCACTGGAATAAACGGAACGATTATAAAAGCAATTCGGTTATTCAGCAGCAAATGGTTAATAATTCGATAGATGTGGTTATCGGTAGCGGAAAGAAATATTTATCCGACGAACTGAAATCTCAACTGCGAAAAAATGGATATGAAGTTCCTGACAATCTGGATACTAAATCCTTTAAAAATATTAATGCCAATAAATTCTGGGCTTTGTTCGGAGACGAAGCTATGAGTTATGACTGGGACAGGAATCCTGAACTGGAACCTTCGTTGGCAGAAATGACAGAAAAAGCTATTAATACGCTGAGTAAGAGCAAAAACGGTTTTTTTCTCATGGTTGAAGGAAGCAAAATTGACTGGGCAAGTCACAAAAACGACCCTGTGGGAATTGTATCGGAGATGCTTGCTTTTGATGCTGCGGTGAAAAAAGCGATCGAATTTGCCAAATCAGACGGAAATACAGTAGTTGTTATCTGTCCCGACCATGGCAACGGTGGTATAAGCGTCGGAAACGCCAAGTCGGAGCAGTACGGATATGACAGACTGCCGCTCGCCACGCTTGTGAAACCTCTGCTAAACTGCAATAAAACAACTGATTACATCGTTACGCAGATAGCTAAATCGCCCAAAGACAGTATTGCTTCCATAATGCAGCGTGAATGTAATATGTCGCTGTCTTCCGATACGATAGATTTAATTGGCGATTTGAAAGGGAATCAGGGCGCTTTGAATGATTTTATCATCAAAATAATTCAATCCCACAATTATATAGGATTTACAACGCACGGTCACACGGCGGAAGATGTATTTCTTGCAATTTATCATCCTAAAAATAAAAGACTTGGAGGCTTGGTAACAGCGCCGGATATTAATAACTATCTTTGCAAAGCTGTCGGGTTGAAAACATCTTTAAACTATTTGACAAATGAATATTACCAGGATGTTAAAAAACTGTTTAATAATGAAATAGTAGAATTTAAAGACGATGCTGACAATAAAAGCGTGGAAATAACTTTGAAGAATAATGCAAAACTCAAAATACAGGCATATTCCAACCTGTACGAATTAAACGGTAAACAGAAATATACTAAAACTCCAGCTATATATGTCGGCAAAACATCTGCATGGTATGTTTCAAAAGAAATAAAAGCAGCTTTGAAAAATGAGTAAAGTTGAGCAGGAAAATATAAGGCAATATTATCTTGCCCGATTAGAAAAAACGCAGCGTTCAATAAAAAATATTCAAAGACGTCTTTATTATATTGGTACTGCACGTTTGCTTGTTGTTATTGTCACAATCGTTTTCGCTTACTTTTTTTACTCGTATATGAAATTTTTGGCGGCAGGAATTTTTTTTGCAGGCGTGGCAGTTTTTCTTGTGCTTTTGAAAAAGTTCGACAGGTTGCAAAAAAACAGGCGTTACATGGAAACTTCTGCCGCTTGCGATAAAAATGAGCTAAAATCGTTAGATTATGATTTCAGCGCTTTCGATGGTGCGCCGGAAAAAATCGACGCAGGGCATTTTTTCAGTCTTGATTTGGATATTTTTGGTCAAAATTCTTTATTTCAATCTATTAACAGGACTTGTACGGGGTATGGCAAGAAGATTTTAGTAGATTGGTTTGAAAAACCTTTACAGTCAATTTCTCCAATTCAAAACCGGCAAAAAGCTGTAGAAGAACTGACTGGAAAAGATTTTTTTCTGCATCATTTTCGCGTACTGGCGCTGACTGATCCTGGAAAAGATTCCGATTATGCTGAAATAGAAAACTTTGCCGCTTCCCGCGATTTCATTTCTCACAGGAAAATCTGGAAAGTGGCAAGCGTTTTTTTTCCTTGCCTCTGGATTGCATTGATCATATACGCTGTTTTTGGTTTTTTATCGTATAACCTGTTGATAGTAACTTATATACTCACTTTATTTATCAGCGAAAGCCTCGTAAAAAAAATTAATTTGCTGCAAATCCATATTGGTAAAAAAGTAAATATCCTTTATTCTTATTCCTCTTTAATTGAGGCTATTGAAAATGAAGAATTTCAATCTCCCGTTCTTTCGGAACTTAAATCCCATTTTTTCAGGGGGAGCATTAAAGCCTCTTTCCTTTTCAAAAAACTGGCGCAACTGACCGACGAACTGGAACAGCGGGCTAACCTGTTCACGCACATACTTCTTAATCCTTTGTTATTGTGGGATATCCGCAAAGCGATAAAAATCGAAGAATGGAAAGATAAAAATGGAAAAGAACTCATTGAATGGATAAAAATTCTGGGAGAAATGGATGCTTTCTGTTCTTTGGGAATTTTCAGATTCAATCATCCCGATTATGTTTTCCCTTCTTTTACAGATACTTATTTCACGCTTAAAGGAGAAGAAACCGGTCATCCGCTAATGAATGGCGATACTTTTGTCAGAAACGATGTTGATATTGAAAAATGCCCGTTTTTTCTGATCATTACAGGTGCAAATATGGCAGGAAAAAGCACTTATCTGAGAACGGTTGGTGTAAATCATGTTTTAGCATGTATCGGCGCGCCGGTTTGCGCCAAATCAATGCTTTTATATCCTGCCCGTTTGATAACCAGTCTGCGAACTTCCGATTCGCTGATAAATAACGAATCGTATTTTTTTGCCGAGCTAAAGCGCCTGAAAATAATTATTGATCAATTGAAGGCTGGAGAAAAAATGTTTATCATACTGGATGAAATATTAAAAGGCACTAATTCGATAGACAAACAGAAAGGCTCGCTGGCTCTAATTCAACAGCTTGTCAGGCTGCAAACCTGTGGAATCATTGCCTCGCATGATTTGCTTTTGGGAAGCCTTGAAAAAGATTTCCCCAGCAACGTAAAAAACCAGCGCTTTGAAGCGGAAATAAAAGATGATGAGTTATTTTTTTCTTACAAAATTCAGGACGGAATCGCTCAAAACATGAACGCAACATTCTTGATGCAAAAAATGGGAATCACGGTAAAGCAAGTCTGAATTTACCGTTAACATCGTGTCTCTCCGCGCTGGCAATGAACGATTCAGTAGAGACGCGATTAATCGCTTCTCTACAATACCGCAGGGGCAATGAATTTTCGCGCTTTCGCGCCTCGTTTATCCAGATAATTTTTATCCGTTTGTTTGTAATTAAAAATTTTCATGTATATTTGCTGCTATTTTTGAAAATTATTTGCGAATTTAAGGAAAAAGATTCAGATGTTTAATAAATTCAAATCAGGAAAAGTGTTCCGCTATCTTTTTTTTATGATAGCCGGAATCATTGCAATTGCCTCTGTTTTAGTGACTAATAAGCTCGTGGACGAACTGAAAGAAGAAGAGCGCAAGAAAATGGAAATATGGGCGGAAGCTACTTCTGTTCTTATTATTGAACTGGAATCTATTGAATCGCACTCTAACGATTTGAATGATAATACTTTTAATAATTACGACAATCTCTTAGAACAAATTATCTCCAATAATACAACTATTCCAATCATCCTTACATACGAATCGGGCGAAATTATTGAGAGCAGAAATATCACTCTTCCGGAGCATAACAGCGACAGCTATATAAAAGAAAAAATTAAAGAATTTGCGCGAAAACACAAGCCAATAGTTAATAATCTGGATGAAAATACAGTCAGACTGTTATATTACGACGATTCAACAGTTCTGAAACGATTGCAAATGTTCCCTTTCATTCAGCTAACTGTTGTATTCATTTTCGTGGTAATTTCTTTCCTGGCTCTGAACAGCGCTCAAAAAACCGAAAGGAACAAGCTCTGGGTCGGTCTCTCCAAAGAAACGGCGCACCAGTTAGGAACCCCGATTTCCTCGTTGATAGCTTGGGTAGAGTATCTTAAATCCAAAAACATGGATATTTATTTGCTGGATGAAATGGATAAGGATGTTCAGCGTTTGAGAATAATTGCCGAGCGGTTCTCCAAAATAGGATCAAAGCCCGAACTGGAGCATATCGACCTGTACGAATCTGTCAGGAAAGCTATTGAATATATGGAACGCCGTATATCTTCCAAAGTTTCTGTTAAAGTTAATTTTCCGGAAGAAACGCTTTGCGTAATGATGAACGAATCGCTTTTGGGTTGGATCATCGAAAACCTGATTAAAAATGCTGTCGATGCTATGAACGGACAGGGCGAGATTATTATTTCAGCACACGAAAAAAAGAAAAAAATTATTATGGATGTGTCGGATACAGGGAAAGGAATACCGAAATCAAAATTCGACGCCGTTTTTAATCCCGGATATACAACGAAAAAAAGAGGCTGGGGATTGGGCTTGTCTCTGGTGAGACGGATAATAGAATCCTATCAAAAAGGAAAAATATACGTACATAAATCAGAACCAGGTAAAGGTACTACTTTTCGTATTGAGCTGAATAACAGGGTAAATAACGATGGATTTAATTGTAGGAACAGGTTTTTCTTTTCAAGATAGAAAAATATTTTTTCATCTTAATTTCAAATTATCAAGTTATTTTGCTACCTTTGTCCGTTCTAAAAGCCGCTTCTGCGACTGAAAGAATGTATAATCTATTAAAAAAATGCTTAACAAAATTATTTCGGAAGCAAATATTCAAAAAGCCAAAAAGCTTATAAACAAATGTGATAAGATTGTTATAGTCACACATGTTTCTCCCGATGGAGATGCTGTAGGTTCATCTTTGGCTCTTTATCATTTTTTTATCGAAATTGGAAAATGGGCGAATGTTGTTGTTCCAAACGATTATCCAGGATTCCTGAAATGGATGCCTGGTGCAAAAAATATAATCATCGGCAATTGGAAAGAATCTCTGACTGCGGAAATTATCGACAGCGCAGACTTGCTGTTTTGCGTGGATTTCAACACACTCAACAGAATTGAACAGCTTGAAAGCTTAGTCGTGCAGTCGAAAGCAAAAAAAGTCATGATTGATCACCATCCCTGTCCCGAAAATTTTTGCGATGTGACTATTTCCCATCCTGAAATTTCTTCAACCAGCGAACTGATTTTCCGTTTCATTTGCCGTATGGGAATGTTTGAATACCTTAATAAACGGTGTGCAGAATCTATATTTACGGGAATGATGACCGATACGGGCGCATTCACATATAATTCCAACAGTCCTGCTATATACTACATAATCAGCGAATTAATAAATAAAGGAATTAACAAGGACGCGATATATTCCAAAGTTTATAACAACAATACGGAAAACAGAACCCGTTTGCAGGGATATGCCATAAATGAAAAAATGAAGATTTTCAAGGAATACAAAACTTCGCTTATTACGCTCTCGCAAGAAGAGTTAAAACGTTATCAGTGGAAAAAAGGCGATACGGAAGGTTTTGCAAATATTCCTTTAACTATAGAAAACATTGGTTTTTCTGCCTTCATCAGAGAAGATGATAATGATGATATACGTTTGTCGTTTCGCTCAAAAAACAAGTTTCCCGCAAATGAATTTGCATCAACTTTTTTTAATGGCGGAGGGCATCTTAACGCCGCCGGTGGAGAATTTAAAGGCAAATTAGAAGATGCAGTGGCTTTATTTGAAGAAGTATTGCCAAAATTTATACAACAATACAGTGAACTAATTTAAAATAATCAGTCATTAATTTTGCCAGCTTATAAAGTTTTATTTATCTTTGTACATTGAAATTTTGCAATATGAGAAAAATATTTATTTTTATTTTATCGTGGGGAATATTATTTGTTGCCCTTTTTTCTTGCAGTAAGACAAAAACGCCGCAAGAATATTTAAGAGAAGAGAAAAGAGCTATTGAACGCTATTTGGAACGAAATAATATACAGGTTACAGCAGAATATCCACAGAACCGTTCTTTTGCTGAAAATGAATATTTTAGAACAAACGACGGACTCTATATTCATGTTGTTGATTCCGGTAACGGTAAAAAAGTGCGCCCGATGATAGACGATGTGTCGGTGCGTTTCGACTATTTCTTCGACGTTAAAGTTTTTGTTGGAGGCGATACTACTACCTATATGCTTCCCTATACCTATTTTCCAGTTAGTTTCAGATATGGAATAACAAGCAGTTACGATGGTTATTATTCCTGCAACGGCTGGGCTATCCCGCTTAATTATGTATCGGAAAAAGCAATTATTGATCTGATAATCCCATCGTCATTAGGTTCGCAGAGTGATAATAATGCTTATATCCCTCGATTTTATAAAAATCTTCAATATACAAAGTTCAAATAAAAACAGATTATTTTAATTCAGTATGTCGTTAATTAAATCTATTTCAGGTATTCGCGGAACAGTTGGCGGAAAAGTCGGAGAAGGTCTATCTCCTTTAGATGCAGTGAAATTTACAGCGGCTTATGCCACTTTTATCCGTTCTAAAAATCATCTTTCAAAGAAAATTGTTGTGGGGCGGGACGCCCGTATTTCAGGAGAAATGTTTCGCAATCTTATTGTCGGTACATTGTCGGGTATGGGATTTGACGTGACAGACATTGGTTTGGCAACCACGCCTACAACAGAACTTGCAGTAGCAATGGAAAATGCGGCAGGTGGTATTATATTGACTGCCAGCCACAATCCCAAACAGTGGAACGCATTGAAACTGCTGAATGAAAAAGGCGAATTTCTCAATGCTTCAGAAGGAAATGAAATCTTAAAAATTGCAGAGAAAGAATCGTTTGAATTTGTTGGCGTAGATGAACTTGGAAAAATAACTGTCGATAATTCATATAATAAAAAGCATATAGATCACGTGCTTGCCCTTGATTTAGTTGACGTTGACGCAATTAAGAAAGCAAATTTCACAGTTGCTATCGACACGGTAAATTCGGTTGGCGGAATCATCATCCCTGAATTGCTGACTGCTTTGGGCGTGAAAAATATTACAGGAATAAATACAGAACCAACAGGTATTTTTGCCCACAATCCGGAACCGCTGCCCGAACATCTGACCGAAATTTCGAATGTGATGAGAAACGGCTCGGCTAACGTTGGCTTTGTTGTAGATCCCGATGTAGATCGTTTAGCCATTGTTACAGAAACGGGAGAAATGTTTGGCGAAGAATATACGCTGGTTTCAATAGCCGATTATGTATTGTCGCATACGCCAGGCAACACAGTTTCCAATATGAGTTCGACGCGGGCTTTGCGCGATGTTACTGAAAAATATGGATGTTCTTATTCCGCATCGGCTGTTGGCGAAGTGAATGTTGTGGCGGAGATGAAAAAAACGAATGCCGTTATTGGCGGCGAAGGAAATGGTGGAATCATCTATCCTGCTTCGCATTACGGAAGAGATGCTTTGGTTGGTATTGGGCTGTTTTTAACACAGTTAGCCAAATCAGGTAAAAAAACAAGCGAACTGCGTGCGCAGTATCCGAATTATCAGATGGCAAAGCAACGCTTAGATTTAACTCCCGAAACAGATATTGATTCTCTTTTAGACTCAGTGAAAAAGAAATACGCCGATTATCCGGTTAACGATATTGACGGAGTGAAAGTTGATTTCCCCGACAAATGGGTGCATCTTCGGAAATCCAACACCGAACCGATTATCCGTATTTATACAGAAGCGCCTACAAAAGCAGAAGCCGAAGCGCTGGCAAAATCAATAATGGACGATATAAAATAATTGTATTGCAGCCGTGCGTTAAATATATGTGGAAAAGCTATGCAAATTGAATACTCTGAAATATTACAAAAATTGGAGCATGAAATATTTGCAGTCATCTCTGAAACGGCTGAAACTCTCCAGTATGAAACTTATGTTATTGGCGGTTTTGTTCGCGATATAATTCTGAATCGTCCATCAAAAGACATTGATGTAGTTTGTGTTGGTAGCGGTATTCAGCTGGCGCAGGAAATTGCCAGGCGTCTGAAAGGTCGTTGTGCATTGTCTGTTTTCAAGAATTTTGGAACGGCGCAGCTGAAATACGGGGATTTGGAAATAGAATTTGTAGGAGCGCGAAAAGAATCTTACCGGAGCGATTCGCGAAAGCCTATCGTAGAGGACGGTACGCTTGAAGATGATTTGAATCGACGCGATTTTACAATGAACGCGATGGCTGTTTGTCTGAATAAAAACCGCTTCGGAGAATGGCTTGATCCTTTCAACGGACTGGAAGATATTGACGCCTGTCGTATAAAAACGCCTTTGAATCCTGATATTACGTTCAGCGACGATCCTTTGCGGATGTTGCGGGCTGTTCGTTTTGCTTCACAGCTGGGCTTTTCTATTGAAGAAAAAACTTTTGAGGCAATTGAACGAAACAGGGACAGAATTGAAATTATTTCTAAAGAACGTATAACGGATGAACTCAATAAAATAGTTTTATCGCCGCGTCCTTCTGTTGGCTTTGAGCTGTTGGAACTGACAGGCTTACTTGAAATTATACTTCCCGAACTGACTGCGTTGAAAGGAATTGAAACAAAAGAAGGAATAGGACACAAGGACAATTTCAGTCACACGCTTCGCGTACTTGATAATTTATCTCAAACGAGCGACAGTCTTTGGTTGCGATGGGCGGCTTTGTTTCATGATATAGGTAAGCCTAAAAGTAAACGATTTGATCCTAAATTAGGGTGGACTTTTCATTCGCACGAATTTATTGGCATGAAAATGCTTAAATCTATTTTCATTAGAATGAAGTTTCCAATTGGCGACAAATTAAAATATGTGGAAAAAATGGTTTCGCTCCACATGCGCCCGATTGTTCTTGCCGACGAAGAAGTTACAGATTCGGCTGTGCGCCGTCTCCTGTTTGAAGCTGGCGACGATATAGACGATCTTATGTCGCTCTGTGAAGCGGATATAACATCAAAAAATCCTGAAAAAGTAAAGCGGTTTATAAATAATTTCAAGTTGGTGCGGGGTAAATTAAAGGAAATTGAAGAAAAAGACAGGGTGAGGAATTTCCAGCCGCCGATTGACGGGGAAGAAATCATGAAACTGTTTAATCTTCCGCCGTGTAAATTAGTAGGCGACTTGAAATCGGAGATAAAGGAAGCTATTCTTGATGGAATAATACCCAATGAGTACGAAGCGGCATACGCTTTTTTAATGCAACTGGCTGTAAATAAGGGATTAATAATAAAACAATAATAAAATCTGCTATTAGATGCTATTTTGTTTGTTCATATAATAAATAAAAAAATCATGAAGAAATTTTTGAAAATTACAGGTATTGCCCTGTTAGTTATCTTGTTGTTATTGATTATTTTACCGTTTGTTTTCAAAGGTAAAATAATTGAAACGGTTAAAAATGAAGTAAATAAATCGATGAATGTCAAAATTGATTTTGAGCGTTTGGGATTGAATTTCATCAAAAGTTTTCCGAATGCGTCAGTGAGCTTAGAGAATTTTTTTGTTGCCGGAGTTAATGAATTTGAAGGTGATACGCTCGTTTATGCCAAAAATTTATCGGCTACAATCAATCTTAAAAGTCTTTTTGGCGATTCAGGATATGAAATTATTAAGATTGGACTGAACGGCGCCCGCTTGCATGCTCATGTACTTGAAAACGGCAAAGCCAACTGGAATATAGTGCCTGAAACAGAGGCGAAAGAGGAAAAAGAGGATGCTGGTCAGGGAAATTTTAAAATGTCGTTAAAAAAAGTAAGCATCAGTGGTACTGATATTTATTTCAATAATGATTCTTCTAAAATGAATTTAGCCGTTAAGAATTTGAATCTGAATCTCTCAGGAGATATGACTGCGGATGAAACACGTATAAAAACGGATTTTACAGTTGATGCGTTGAGTTTCATTATGAATGAAATTCCTTATTTGTCGAATGTGGAAGTAAAAAGTAAAATTAACATCGACGCCGATTTGAAAAACAACAAGTTTACTCTTGCTGAAAACCAAATCCAGGTGAATGCCATAAAAGTTGGAATCGACGGCTGGCTTGCCCTGAAAGAAGAAAACAGCATGGAAATGGATTTCAAATTAAATGCTCCCTCTACACAGTTTAAGGATGTATTATCTCTTGTTCCAGCGATTTACTCCAAAGAATTTAAGGATATAAAAACTTCGGGAGAAGCTACTTTGGAAGCTGTTGCCAAAGGCGTTATGAAAGACGAACAGCTACCGGCTTTTGACGTAAAACTGAATGTTAAAAACGCTTTTTTTCAGTATCCTCAAATGCCAAAGTCGCTTACAGATATTACTACTGCCGTTCATATTTTTAATGCTGGAGGTTCTCCTGATAATACGGTTGTCGATATTTCGCGCTTCCATTTTGAAATGGGAGGAAATCCATTCGATATAAAACTGAATTTAAGTACGCCTGTCAGCGATTTGAAGATAGACTTAAATGCTGTTGGAAAATTGAATTTAGGTATGGTAAAGGAGATTTATCCTTTGGAAGATATGGAATTAAACGGGAATCTGGATGCAAATTTGCAGTTAGTAACCCGTATGTCGGCAATACAGAAGGAACAGTATGAAAGCGTAAATGCTTCAGGCACATTGAATATCCAGCAGATGCTGTTTAAATCGAAAGATTCGCCTGATGTTCAGATAAATGACGCATCTCTTGCTTTTTCGCCAAAATATGTTGACTTGAAGTCTTTGTCTGTACAAATAGGCAAAAATGATATTACAGCAAAAGGAAAGTTAGAAAATTTTATTCCCTATTTCTTGAAAAATGAAACATTAAAAGGAGATTTGTCAGTCAATTCCAATTATCTGAATCTGAATGATTTCATGAAACCGGCGGAAAAAAATACATCAGTTGCCGATACAGCCGCAGCTGGCATAATTGAAATTCCAAAGAATATCTACTTTAATTTGACAGGAAATTTTAAGCAAATTCTTTTTGATAAATTAGATATGCAAAACGTTGCTGGACAGATAACTGTAAAAGATGGGAAAGTAGATATGAAAAACTTGGCGCTGAACGCTTTAGGCGGGAAATTGAATGTTAATGGCTATTACGATACCGGTAAAAATCCGCAACAGCCGGAAGTTTCATTGGCTCTGGATATTAAGAATGCGTCTTTTTCCCAAACTTTTAACACTTTTGTTACAATTCAAAAGTTAGCTCCCATATTTGAAAATATGAAAGGCGATTATTCTACTAATTTCCAGATGACGTCGCCACTGGGAGATGGATTTATGCCTGTTCTTTCTGCTTTTGTTGCTTCGGGCGTTTTGCAGTCCAATAATGTGGAACTCTCAAATGTGGGCGTATTGAACGGCTTGGCGTCCGCTTTGAAAAACGAATCATTGAAAGAACTGAAAGTCAAAGATTTGAAATTACCGTTTACTATTAAAGATGGTCGTGTTAATACCAAACCGTTTGATATAAATTTTGGGAGCGGAAACATGAACCTGACAGGAAGCACCGGTTTGGATCAAAGTATTGATTATACGGCAAAAGTGAATCTTACAGATAAATTATCTAATAATTATCTGAAAAATATTAACGTGAAAATTGGCGGCACATTCACCAGTCCAAAATTCAACATAGATACAAAAGACGCTGTTAATCAGGCATTAGGAGCTATTGCTGGATCTATACTTGGATCAGATTCAAGTGCATCTCTGACAGAACAGGTTGGCGAACAGATCGAAAAACAGATTGAAAATATCCGTAAACAGGCAAAAGACGCAGGTGCTAAATTAGTGAGCGAAGCAGAAAAACAGGGACAAAAATTAATTGATGAAGCCAATAAAACATCAAATCCCATTGCGAAAATTGCCGCAGTGAAAACGGCGGAAGCTGCTGCAAAAAAACTGAAAGATGAAGCGCAAAAGAAAGCCGATCAATTGAACGCTGAGGCGGAAAAACAGATTGAAGCCTTGAAAAAATAAGACAGTTTTTAAACGGAGAAACGAGACACAATTAATGATTTGCTGGCGCAAAAGCACGAAAGCTGCGCCAGCATAATTCATAATTTCAAACTTGTTTGTGAGCATTACCTTTCCGTTCATCGTCATTAAAATTTTGCCAAAAAAATATTTGTTACCAATAAATACATAAAAATCGCTTAAAAATATTACCTTTGCACCTTTGAAATAATATAAGAAAAAATTATGAACAGGAAACTTTCAAAATTGTTGTATATTGGTTTTGCTACCATTTTATTAGCATCATGTTCGGATGATAAAAACAAATTTTCCATTGAAGGAGAAATAAAGGACGCATCAGGTAAAACTTTGTATCTGGAAAATGTTGGTACTTCGTCTGTTATCCTGCTGGATTCAGTAAAATTGAAAAATAACGGCGTATTCACATTCAAATATAAACGTCCGGATGTTCCTGATTTTTACAGGCTTCGACTGGGAAATCAAATAATCAATATTGCTATTGACAGTACGGAAACAATAAAAATTTATAGCGATACAACAGGTTTTGCAAAAAATTATATGGTTGAAGGCTCGGCGGAATGTGAAAAAATTAAGGAGCTTACGCTGTTGCAATTGACTGCCAATAAGGAATATAATCGTTTAAAAAAGCAGTATGCAAATAAAAATATTTCAATAACCGAATATCAAGAGGCTGTTAATAAGATTACAGAAACTTACAAGACTGAAGCGTGCAAATATATATATTCAAATCCTCTTTCTACGTCGGCTTATTTTGCTTTGTTTCAGCAAATTGACCAAATGTTACTGTTCAATCCTTACGATAAAACCGATTCCAGAGCTTTTGGCGCAGTGGCTAACGGTTGGCATCAGCATTATTCAGGCTCGCTTCGGGCGGTACAACTATATAATTTGTATATCAAGGCATTAGCTTTTTTCAGAGGCGAACGCTCGTCAATTCAAATAACAGAAAGCGACAGCAAAACGCTGTTCGATATAAACCTTACTTCATGGTCGGGCGAAAACCAAAAATTATCGGATATTGGGAATGGAAAAATAACCTTGATTGATTTTACGGCATACTCTTTGCGAATTTCTCCGGAACATAACATTCTTTTAGCAGATATTTATAATAAATATAAATCTACCGGATTTGAAATTTATCAAATATCATTAGATTCTGACGAACATTTTTGGAAAAATGCAAGTTCCAATTTGCCCTGGATTTGCGTGAGAGACCCTGAAACGCTTTATTCCCGCACAATTCAGAGATATAATGTAAGTGAAATTCCAACTTCTTTTATTCGCAACAAAAATGGGGAAATAGTAGCCCGCATCGAATCTTATCAGAATTTGGAGAAGGAAATTGCAAAATTTCTGAAATAAACTGAAACTGTCTCAGATTTTTGCATCTTGTGCTATATTTATTCGCCGGATTTTGCGAAAAGGCGCGTAGCGCCAATATCTTTGTAGTCGTGTGCATAAGCGCACGATAAAGTATGCAAAGACTTTCATCGTATCATCTGCAAAACCTTGTGTTTTGCGAGAAAGCAGCGTAGCTGCAACATCTTTGTAGCCGTGTGCGTAAGCGCACGGTTGGAAAACACAGACCTTTCCGGCTCACCCGCAAAACCCTGTGTCTATGGCTTTCCTGCTGACGCGGCTTTATAAGCCGTGTTAAAAACCTGTTAGGTCTTAAAGACCTAACAGGTTGGATGCAGAGGAAGGAGATAGCATTTTCTACCGAGCTATGCATCTATACGAGATGCTGTCGCCTCTGGCGCGGCTTTGAAATCCCTCTTTTTTATTGTCCCCTGACTTTGACACTTTTTATTTTAACACTTTACAACTTGCTCATATACAGGTATTATGAATTTTAAAACACAAAAATGGGTGACGCAAAATCTTCCCAAAACCTTGTTTTTTAATAATTTTGATAATATTGGGTGACGCATTGTCAAAGTCAGGAGTTTCTGAAAACCGTATTGAATTGGACAAAAAACAGATAAAAGAACCCATCCATCATCATCGCAACATGGTTTTGAGGAAAGTATTCTTCATTCCGAAGTTCGCGAAATTGGCGGGGAATGGCTTTGCTATCAGGCTCTTATGCAACTTCAACTAATTGATTATCTTTCGAATATTGGTTTTTCGGAAGAAGAGGTCAACTTGGCTTCGACTCAAATCATCGCCCGCGCCGTCTATCCTGCTTCGGAGCTGGAAACTGCGCGATGGATACAGGAAAACTCGGCTGTTTGCGACATAACTCGCTATCCAATAGACAAAATCACAAAAGACAAACTCTATAAAAGCGCGCTGAAATTATTTGCAAATAAAGATAAAATCGAAAATTTTCTTTCGCATAAAACGAATCAACTGTTTGATATTGAGGATAAAATATATATTCATGATTTAACCATTCCATATTTTGAATATATGGAACGTTTTCCAGCAAAAAATACTACCTTTGCACTTTGTAAACTTTATAAAATATTTGGAGTATGATACGTAAAATTATAGGCGGATTATCAGCTTTCGCAATAATGGTCTTGCTGCTCGTGCAATCAGTGCGAGGGCAGGAATCCCTAACTGTTAAAAACGAGATTGAGACATATTTAAAGGAAATTAAGATTGAATCAAAAAAATACCGGCGCTTGTGGGCAAAAGATTTGTATGCGCCCATACTTTTAGTTAATCCAAATACAAGAAAGGTATTTGCAAATTTTGCCGATACAAATGACGCCCTTAAAAAAGACGGCAATATTTATTCGGGAACGCTGCCTGACGAAATCAATATCGCAAACACGGCAATCGACTGGAATGGCAGAAGATGGGCAATGCTTATGCTCCCGCTGCCAGCTGATAAATTTGAAAGGATAAATTTGCTTGCTCACGAGTTATTTCATGTCAGTCAGCCTGCATTAGGATTTAAATTATTTAACACAGACAATAATCACCTCAACCGTAAAGACGGCAGAATTTATTTGCGGCTGGAACTTGAAGCAT
>JAIRPX010000079.1 GCA_031256775.1 Dysgonamonadaceae bacterium | reverse complement strand
TAATTCATAAATATGAAATGAATAAAAATTAAGGTATCGCAGCTACGCTGCTCTGTTTATATTACGTACATCTTTACCGTGCGCTTACGCACACGGCTACAAAGATACTGGCGCTACGCGCCTTCTCACAAAACACAAGGTTTTGCGGGTGATCCGATGCATAGCTCGGTAGAAAATGCTATCTCATTCATCTGCATCCAACCTGTTAGGTCTTTAAGACCTAACAGGTTTTAACAAAACAATGAAATAAGTATTCTTAAAAGAATAGGTTACACGCTTTAAGACCTAACAGGTTTTAACAAAACCCTGTGTCTATGGCTTTCCTGCTGGCGCGGCTTTGTAAGCCGTACTTTCATGCTTTGCGCCACGTGTCTCGTTTAAAAAACTTTTCTCGCGTTACTTCGTAAAAACAGCTACTCTGCAAATTCTTCTAAACCGTGCTGAACAAAAGCAGCGTAGCTGCAACATCTTTGTAGCCGTGTGCGTAAGCGCACGGTCGGAAAACACAGACCTTTCCCTGAGCAGCGTAGCTGCGACATCTTGTTTAACAGCAAATTAATTCATAAACATGAAATGAATAAAAATTAAGGTATCGCAGCTACGCTGCTATGTTTATATTCCGTACATCCTTTGCCGTGCGCTTACGCACACGGCTACAAAGATACTGGCACTACGCGCCTTCTCGCAAAACACAAGGTTTTGCAGATGATCCGTAAAAAATCAAGCAGTAACACGAAAAAATAAAATAAAACTTTGAACGTTTTCTTATTTTGCGTGTATAACTTATCAAAAACAATTAAAAAACTAAGTTATATGAAAAAGATAACAAAAATCACTGTTTTAGCGATATTTATCGTTTCAAGTTTGTCCGTTATGGCACAAAAACCCGAACCGGTTTATTCAATTGTCAGGCAAATTCGTGATTTCGACTGGTACGAAGAGCAAGCAAAAGCATGGAAAAACGAAATCGACAACGGCGCCACTGACCCGATGGCGTGGGTTTATTGGCATGAAGCAAACCGTATGGCTACCGATTTTTGCGATTACGAAAAATGGAAAAGCAAAATCGGAACCTATTTTGTACCGACAGACAGTATTCTCAACTCTGCCGAAAAAGCTATTACAAACAGTTTTGAGTATTATTTTCTGAAACATTATGCCGGAAGAAATAATGCTGAAAACGTTGAAGATGCATATAAATATATTCTTAAAGCACACGAAATCCGACCTTTTGATAATCTGATTTTACCTATGCTGTTAAATTATTACCTTATTCAAAACGACAAGCCGAATATCGAATTAACATGCAAAAAGTGGTTTGAAAGCAACGAAATGCCGCAAGATATATTAATAACGTTGTATAACATGCTAATTTCGTTAGACAAAAATGCTATCTTGCTGGTTCACGGCGACAACGACACATTTCCCTGCTTGGTGCTGCAATATGCAAAAAATATACGCCCCGACGTGCTGGTATTGAACGTAAATTTTGCAGCTGTAAGTGAATGTAGAGAAAATGTGTTTAATGAAAACGGAATAAAACAGATAAAATATGAGAACGACTCCATTTCTTATGTTACTCCTCAGCAACTTTTCAAACATTTAATTGAAAATGTAACGGACAGACCTGTTTATGTGTCGGCATTTGCAACTCAAGATATATATAAGGAATATATTGACAAAATGTATTACACCGGATTAGCATTTAAGTACAGCCCGAAACCGTTTAACAGCTTGGCTGTGTTGCGCGATAATGTGGAAAACAAGTTTTTGCTTGATTTTTTAAAGGAAACTTTTTATAATAGTTATGCGCAAACTGTTGTGAACTGGATGAATGCTTGTTATCTTTCGGCGTTTTCGCAACTATATAATCATTATAAACGGATTGGAGAAAAAGGGAAAGCGCAGAAAATCAAAGAATTATCCATTAAGATAGCGAAAGATGCAGGAAAAACGGAGTGGCTGGATTATTTCGGGAAATAATATGCGATTATTGCAAAAAAATTACGCGGAAAAATCCGATGAAGAGTTGATGTCGCTGCTCGTGCGAAGCGAGCAAGCGGCATTTGACGAGTTGTACAGGCGATACGCCAAGCCATTGCTCAACTTTTTCTTTCGTATGCTTGGCGGCGAGCGCGAAAAAGCAGAGGATTTTTTGCATGATTTGTTTCTCAAAATCATTGAAAAACCCGAAAGTTTCGACCGTTCACGCCGTTTTAACACTTGGTTTTACAACATTGCCGCCAATATGGTAAAAAACGAATACCGCAATGCTGAAATTCGTCGTCGGCACGAGCAGTTTTTGGGAAATATTCAATCGGAAACAGAAGAATTAAACAGTGAAAGCATTGATAAACAGCAGTTTGAAAACTGTTTGCAAAACGAAATTGCCAAACTTGACGCCGAAACAAAAATTTTGTTCAACCTGCGTTTTAGGGAAGAAATGAGCGTGAAACAGATTGCCGAAACATTGGAAATCCCCGAAGGCACGGTAAAATCGCGGCTACACCATCTCGCAAAAAATCTTGCGAAAAAATTGTCTATCTTTAAACTCGAATTGAATTAAAAAATTATGAATAAAGATTTTGAAAAACCGGAAGAAATATTTTTGCAAACAATACGTACGCAAAAAAAAGAAGAAATCGCGCCGCCTGAAACGCTGAAAGCGCGACTTGATAAAGCGTTATCTGCAAAACGGCGCAGAAAAGGTTTTTTCACATTGCAAATACCTGTATATCAAGCGGCAGCCGTTGCTGCGATATTCTTTATACTTGGTTTTGCCGCGAATTTTTTGCGCCCTGCGCCGCAGCCCGAAATAGTCTATAAAACCAAAGAAACGGTAAAATATGTAGATAGACCTGTGCCGCAAATTGAATATGTCAAGGTATATGTGCCTCAAAAGACTAAAAAACAGGCAGATTACCTTGCATATCAAATCGCAGACGACGATACTTTGGGCGTGAGTCTGGATAAAGATACTATTTTGCAAAAAATGATGGTAACAATATATTGAAGATGCCGATTGCATGGTGAAATTGCTGGAATCATATTGCCTGTTTCCCCAAAAATTCTGCCTTTGTGCGATTATTTGCGTTAAAATTCAGTTTTTTTTGAAATAACATATTGTTTTTTCAAGAATTATCACTAACTTTGCAGCCCAATTTTGGATTTAAACAAAGAAAAATAAACATAAAAACGAAAGAATTTAATTTTTAAAATGCCTACAATTCAACAGTTAGTAAGAAAAGGAAGGGAAGTTTTGGTTGAAAAAGGAAAATCCCCAGCTTTGGACTCTTGTCCGCAAAGGCGCGGCGTGTGCGTGAGGGTTTATACTACAACACCGAAAAAGCCCAATTCTGCCATGCGTAAAGTAGCCCGCGTTCGTTTGACAAGTTCAAAAGAAGTAAACGCTTACATTCCGGGCGAAGGTCACAACTTGCAGGAACACTCCATCGTATTGGTGAGAGGCGGTCGCGTAAAGGATCTTCCTGGCGTTCGTTATCACATTGTACGCGGAACTTTGGATACCGCCGGCGTAAACGGTCGTACACAAAGACGTTCCAAATACGGTGCAAAACGTCCTAAAGCAGGTAAAGCAGGCGCTACTCCTGCAAAAGGCGCTCCAGCTAAAAAGAAATAAGTTGAAAATAAAATCTTTAGTTTTTAACTTTTAGTTTTTAGTTTATAAAGGGTTGAGTAAATAAATTCAAAAAGAATTTATTGAAGAAAACCAGAGTTAACAACCAGTTTAATAAAAAATTCCGAGAAATGAGAAAAAGTAAACCAAAGAAAAGACAGATCCTGCCGGATCCTGTTTTTGGCGATCGAAAAGTTACAAAATTTGTAAACCATTTGATGTACGACGGCAAAAAAAGTATTGCTTTCGATATTTTTTACACAGCTTTAGATAAAGTAAAAGCTAAATTACCCAACGAACAAAAGTCTCCTCTTGAAGTATGGAAACAGGCGCTTGACAATATAACTCCGCTTGTTGAAGTAAAATCACGACGGATTGGCGGCGCTACGTTTCAGGTCCCTACCGAAATTCGTCCAGACCGCAAAGAATCTGTTTCAATGAAAAATATGATTGCCTACTCGCGGAAAAGAGGCGGCAAATCAATGGCTGACAAATTGTCGGCTGAAATCGTTGACGCTTTCAATAATCAGGGCGGAGCTTTCAAGAGAAAAGAAGACATGCACAGAATGGCAGAAGCAAACCGTGCATTCGCACATTTCAGATTTTAATTAATGTAGAAATTAGGAATTAGGAATTACGATTTTTTACTCGTAATTCCTAATTCTTAATTCCTAATTCCTAATTTTAATAAATATGGCAAATAGTTCAGATTCAAATTTAAAATTCACTCGAAACCTCGGCATCATGGCTCATATTGATGCCGGAAAGACAACTACGTCGGAACGCATCCTCTATTATACAGGACTTACCCATAAAATAGGCGAAGTACACGATGGAGCTGCAACTATGGACTGGATGGAGCAGGAGCAAGAGCGTGGGATTACGATTACTTCTGCGGCAACAACTGCAAACTGGAAGTATGCAGACGATACATATAAAATCAATTTGATTGACACTCCGGGACATGTCGATTTCACTGTCGAAGTAGAACGCTCACTTCGTATTTTGGACGGCGCAGTTGCAACTTTTTGTGCTGTAGGAGGCGTAGAACCTCAATCGGAAACAGTTTGGCGTCAAGCCGATAAATATCATGTTCCCCGAATCGGTTATGTAAATAAAATGGACAGATCAGGTGCAAACTTCTTTGAAGTGGTTCGCCAGGTAAAAGATATGCTGGGTGCAAATCCATGTCCAATTCAAATTCCAATTGGCGCTGAAGAAAAATTTAGAGGAATCATTGATTTGATTACAATGAAAGCGCTTTATTGGCACGATGAAACAATGGGCGCTGATTATTCTATCGAAGAAATTCCGGTTGAATTTGTAAGCGAAGCTCAGGAATGGCGCGATAAAATGCTTGAAACATTGGCGGAGGTTGACGATGCTCTAATAGAAAAATATTTTGATGACCCGTCCAAGATTACAGAAGACGAAATTCGCGCGGCTATCCGTAAAGGAACGCTTGCGATGCAAATTAATCCAATGATTTGCGGATCTTCATTTAAGAATAAAGGGGTGCAGCCATTGCTTGATGCAGCGTGCGCTTATCTGCCAAGTCCGGTAGATACGCCTGCTATTGAAGGTACGGATCCCGACAATTCGGAAAAATCAGTATCTCGCAAGCCGAGCGCTTCGGAACCGTTCTGCGCTTTGGCTTTCAAGATTGCAACTGATCCTTATGTAGGACGCCTTTGCTTCTTCCGTGTTTATTCTGGAGAATTAGAAGCAGGTTCTTATGTTTATAATACACGTTCAGGCAAAAAAGAACGCATTTCACGACTGTTTCAGATGCACTCCAACAAGCAAAATCCTAAGGAATTTATAGGTTGCGGCGATATTGGCGCAGGCGTTGGTTTCAAAGATATTCGCACTGGAGATACTTTATGCGATGAAAATCATCAGATTGTACTGGAATCTATGGACTTTCCTGATCCTGTTATTGGAATCGCCGTTGAGCCGAAAACGCAGAAAGACCTGGATAAATTAGGCATTGGTTTGGGCAAACTGGCAGAAGAAGATCCAACGTTTACCGTAAAAACCGATGAAGAAACAGGTCAGACAGTTATTTCCGGTATGGGCGAACTTCACTTGGAAATTATCATTGACCGCCTGAAACGCGAATTTAAGGTTGAATGTAATCAGGGGCGTCCACAAGTATCTTATAAAGAAGCAATTACAAAACCAGTAGAATTGCGTGAACTTTATAAAAAACAAACTGGCGGTCGCGGTAAATTTGCCGATATGATTGTTCGCGTTGAACCGGGCGATCCGGATTTTGAAGGTGATTTGCAGTTTATTGACGAAGTAAAAGGAGGAAATATTCCAAAAGAATATATTCCGCCTATACAGAAAGGTTTCCAGCGCGCGATGAAAAATGGCGTATTGGCAGGTTATGCTCTGGATAAGCTGAAAGTGACAGTTATTGATGGATCATATCACCCTGTAGATTCCGATCAGTTATCTTTCGAAATATGTGCTATACAAGCATTTAAGAGTGCTTGCGAAAAAGCGGGACCTGTTTTGAAAGAGCCGATCATGAAAATTGAAGTGATCACGCCGGAAGAAAGCATGGGCGATGTAATTGGCGACTTGAACAAGCGACGCGGACAGGTAGAAGGTATGGACAGTAGCCGTACTGGTGCGAGAATAGTAAAAGCTCACGCTCCGCTCTCGGAAATGTTTGGTTATGTAACAGCTTTACGTACAATTACTTCAGGACGCGCAACCAGCACTATGTCTTTTTCTCATTATGAAGAAGTTTCTTCTTCTATCGCAAAAGCCGTATTGACGGAAGTAAAAGGGCGTGTTGATTTAATAAAATAATTTTGCGCTTGCAGATTAAAATCCAAGTGATGCAAAATAAATAACGATCATCTGTAAAACTCTGTGTTTTTCAAAAAAGTATAGACGCTATTAATCGCGTCTATACTTTTTTCATTCGTCTTTGACTTTGTGTCGCCAGTATATCAATAGAAAACAGGATTATTCTACAATCCTGTTATTGTGGACATTCACCTTTGCCTTTTTGAAACCTCTGCGAGGTTTTTTATTCGGTGATTAATCGACTTTTTTATTGATATTGATGCCCTCACAGATAGGGTGTTCAAAATGATCATCTGCAAAACCTTGTGTTTTGCGAGAAGGCGCGTAGCGCCAATATCTTTGTAGCCGTGTGCGTAAGCGCACGGTAAAGATGTCGTAATATAAACAGAGCAGCGTAGCTGCGATACCTTAATTTTTATTCATTTCATGTTTATGAATTATACTTTACGCGGTTTAATTCCGTGCATCGTCATTGCGAGCGTTAGCGAAGCAATCCAGTTGTAAATAAATAATTACTGGATTGCTTCAGGCTTCGCCTTCACAATGACGTTGCACAAAACCATGCCGTGCAGAGTATAAATACGATTATCGCATTGATAATACTTTTGTTTACAAAGAAGTCAGTTGAATTAAATTCAAAATTATTTTTAACGTATATAGGCTTTTTCACAAATGAAGAAAACGGCATCTTTATACATTATTTGTCAGCATTAAATTATTCGTCGTATATAATTTTCATCATTCCGGAAACTTCGCCCAGCGCTTTCATCCTTCCCAAAAAAGAATATCCTGAATTATATTTTTTGCCTGCATCCGCCGATAATAAAGGACCGTGATCTACCCGCATTGGCAAGTGTGGATAATTTTTAAATATTCGGATAACTTCCGGCAGGTTAGCTCGTCCACCCAGATGCGAGGCTTCTATAAAATTTCCGTTTGGCAAAACACTGGTGCTTCTCAAATGAACAAAATGCGTTCTGGAAGCAAACTTTTTCGCCAGATACGGTACGTCGTTATGTAGTCCGGCGCTCAATGAACCGGCGCAAAAAGTCAAACCATTATGCTGATTATCAACAGCTTTTAACAGCCATTCAATATCTTCTTCATTTGTTACAATACGCGGCAGCCCTAAAACGGGAAATGGAGGATCGTCCGGATGAACGCATAGATTCACTCCATATTCTTCAGCAGTTGGAATAACCTGTTCCAGGAAATATTTCATATTTTCACGTAATTGCTGTTTATCAATTCCTTTATACAGTTCCAGCAATTGCTTGAAAAGAGTTACAGGCTCTAATTCATCTTCGCTAATATTCCCATTAACAAAGCCTTGCGTTTTAACTATAATCGAATCTATCAATTCGTTTTTTTCTTCTTCAGTTATCGTTTTATCTAACTCGTTTGCTTTGCTGATAATTTCGTCGGAATAATCTTTTTCCGCTCCTTCGCGTTTCAATATATAAATATCGAAATAAGCAAAACGTACTTTGTCGAAATAAAGAGCGCAGCTTCCATCCGGCTGTTTATGAGCCAAATCGGTACGAATCCAGTCAATAACGGGCATAAAATTATAACATACCGTTCTTACTCCGCATTTACCCAGATTAGCTAAACTGACCTTGTAATTTTCAATTAACTGATCGCGTTCCCGACCTGCATATTTAATCGCTTCGCAAACCGGAAGACTTTCGACTACCGACCACCGCAAATTGTGATCTTCGATATACTGTTTTAAATCCATTATTTCCTCTACTGTCCAAATTTCCCCATTGGGGATATGGTGTAAAGCCGTCACAATACCTTCCACTCCAATTTGTTTCAAATCGGAAAGAGTAATAATATCTTTTTTACCAAACCATCGCCAAGTTTTTTCCATTATTTCTAATATGTAAGTTTAAAATTAGGGCAGCAAGGTACAAAAAAAATTGCTATAACATAACATTTTTTGTTGTTTTTGTGTTCATAAACCTAATTTATACAAATATTCAGGGCAAAAAACCTAAATTTTAATGCATCTCCACTGCGTTTGTCCTGATTATAAAATCGAAAATTTGCTCGTCGAACAAAAAAACGCTATCTTTGCGACAAAACATCAAAAAGTTATGAATATTTCAAAATATAAATATTTGCCTTACAGCATGTCCAATTTTGGATGGCTTATAACCGAAAATTATGCTTACGTCGATAAAACGCGGTTTATAGAGATGATGGAAATGGAGGCTAACAGAAATCATTTTTTTATTCGCCCGCGCAAATTCGGCAAGAGCCTGTTTTTTTCAATGCTTTCGTATTATTATGATATAAATAAGAAAAAGGATTTTAATAAATATTTTGGCGAACTTTATATCGGCAAAAATCCCACCCCGCAGCGCAACAGCTATGTAATGTTAACATTCGATTTCTCAGGACTGGATACTTCAAGCGAGGAAAAATTTCAAAAGTCATTTGCCTTTAAAGTACAGATGTCGGCATGTAATTTCTTAGAAAAATATAAAAATATTTTCCCAAACGCTCAAGACCTGATAAGACAGTTAAGCGAAAAAGATATGGGTCTTCTGTCACTGGATATGATTACAAATATTGCAGATAACAGTAATGTTAAAATTTTCGTTATCATCGACGAATACGATCATTTTGCCAACGATCTGATAGCAATGGGTGAATATCGCGGTAAAGATTTCTACAAAAAGATGGTAGCTGCCAACGGATTAGTTCGCGATTTTTATGAAAGGATAAAAGATGCTACGAAGACATCGGTTCACAGGACGTTTATCACTGGTATCTCGCCCGTGATGCTTGACGACCTCACAAGTGGCTACAATATTGCCCAAATCCTTACGCTCAGCTCGAAATACAACGAAATGATGGGATTCACGCAGAAGGAAGTGGACTGGCTGAGGGACGTAACAGGCGTTAATCCGGAACTTATAACCGTTGACATGGAAAAGTACTACAACGGCTATCTGTTTAATGCAGAAGGAGAAAACCGTGTTTACAATCCAGCGATGGTTTTGTATTTTTTTAATCAGATATTAGATTACGGCAGACCTCCGAAGAATATCATTGACCTGAATTTAAGGACAGATTACGGTCGACTTCAAAAGCTGGTGAAAAATGAAGACAATCGCAAT
>JAIRPX010000077.1 GCA_031256775.1 Dysgonamonadaceae bacterium | reverse complement strand
TTCCCGAATGGGAAAATCCCGAAATTTTCGGTATCAACAAAGAACCGGCAAGAGCTACTTTTCTGCCGTACAGCAGTGAACAACAAGCGACAAATGACGTATATTCCGCTTCGCCGTATTATCTTTCCTTAAACGGAACATGGAAATTCGATTGGCACAAAAAGCCAGCCGACAAGCCCGAAGGATTTTATAAAACAGGTTACGACGTAAGCAAATGGAACAATATCCAAGTTCCGGGCAACTGGGAATTACAAGGTTTTGGCGTTCCTATTTACACCAACATCACTTATCCGCATCCGAAAAATCCGCCGTTTATCGACCACAACGACAATCCTGTCGGCTGTTATGTCCGCGATTTTTTCATACCGGAAAATTGGAACGGACGCCGCGTATATCTGCATTTTGAAAGCGGATTAACGGCTATGTATGTGTGGATTAACGGTCAATACGTCGGCTACAGTCAGGTAACAAAAAATCCTGCCGAATTTGATATTACGCCATACGTTAAGCAGGGAAAAAATACCGTAGCTATCGAAGGCTACCGATGGAGCGACGGAGCATATCTCGAAGACCAAGATTTCTGGCGTTTATCAGGCTTCGACAGAAGCGTTTATTTGTACAGTACCGCCCAAATACGTATTTTTGATTTCTTTGCCAAAGCAGATTTGGACGCTTCATACAAAAACGGACTTTTTTCGCTGGACGTAAACCTGAAAAACTACCATGAAACAGTTCAAAAAGTACAGTTAGAAATAAAATTATTAGACAAAAACAACAAAACGATTTTCACTCAACGCAAAGACCTTGCCTGTAACGTATCTGCCGAAGCCGGCGAAAATCAAATCCAATTTTCGCAAAAAGTATCCGCGCCATATTTGTGGAGCAACGAAACGCCCTACTTATATACCTTGCTGCTAACATTGAAAGACAGCAACGGGAAAATTTTGGAAACAACATCATGCAAAACAGGCTTCCGCAAAGTGGAAATCAAAAACGCCCAACTGTTGGTAAACGGCAAACATGTTTTGGTGCGGGGAGTCAATCTGCACGAGCATAATCCATATACCGGACACGTGCAAAACGAAGAAACAATGCGCAAAGACGTTGCCTTGATGAAACAGCATAACATCAATGCGGTACGAACAAGTCATTATCCGCAAAGCCCTTTGTGGTATAAACTTTGCGACGAATACGGTTTGTTTATTGTTGATGAAGCAAATATTGAATCTCACGGACTGGGCTATGGACCCGAAAACGTAGCAAACTTCCCCGAATGGCAAAACGCTCATTTAGACCGTGTTATCCGATTAGTTGAACGCGACAAAAATCATCCCTGCGTGATTATCTGGTCGCTTGGCAATGAGGCAAGCAACGGCAAAGTATTTCCTGTTTTGTATGATTGGGCGAAAAAACGCGATAATACCCGTCCCGTGCAATACGAACAAGCCGGTGAAAACCGCAATACCGACATTGTTTGCCCAATGTATCCGCATATTGGACACATGAAACGTTATGCGGAGAGAACAGACGTAACCCGTCCGTTTATCATGTGCGAATACGCACATTCGATGGGCAACAGTACCGGCAATTTTCAGGAATATTTTGACATAATTGCATCTGCGCCGCATTTACAGGGCGGATTTATCTGGGACTGGGTAGACCAAGGCATTGCCGCAACCGACGATTCAGGACGCAAATATTGGGCTTACGGCGGCGATATTGGCGGCTACCAATATACGCACGACCAAAATTTTTGCGCCAACGGCTTAATCAATGCCGACCGAACGCTGCATCCGGCTCTGTACGAAGTAAAAAAAGTCTATCAGGATATTCTTTTCCATGCCAAAGATTTAACAAAAGGAATTATTACAATAGAAAACCGTTTCCTGTATAATGACTTGAAAAATTACAATTTCAAATGGGAATTGTTAAAAAACGGCGAAATCATAAACAAGGGTAATTTTGCCGTATCGCAAGCCGCAGGAACAGCAAAAGACGTGAAAATAACATTGCCGGATTCTCCTCAAGATTTGTATTCGGAATATTTATTGAATGTTTATGCCTTTACGAAAGAAACCTCCGAAATGATTCCCGCCGGATACGAAATAGCCCGCGAACAGTTTACGTTCCCATCTAACGGTTATTTTGCAATCATGAAAAACGATTTTACATGGTCGATAGAAACCCTTAAAGAAGACGACAATATTATTGCCTTGAAAGCCGGAGATGCAAACATTACTTTTTCCAAAAGAGACGGTTCGCTGATAAATTATTCCGTAAAAGGCAAACGTTTGTTGGAATCAAGCCCGCAACCCGATTTTTGGAGAGCGCCGACCGACAATGACTACGGAAACCGTATGCCCGAAATTTGCTCCATCTGGAAAATGGCAGGGCAACACAAAACGCTGAAAAATTTCAAAACCGATAAAAATATAATCACGGCAGAATATTTACTCGATGATGTATCAAGTTTATATACCGTAACATACGTTATAAACAATGATGGTTCGGTAAGAATAAAAGTTTCGTACAAATCGGGGAAAAACAATTTACCTGAAATTCCACGCTTTGGTATGCAAATGCAGCTTGCGCCGGAATTTGACAAATTCACTTATTACGGACGCGGACCTTATGAAAACTATTCCGACCGCAATACAGCTTCATTTATAGGTATTTACAGCAGTACGGTTGCCGAGCAGCAATTTGATTACATACGTCCGCAGGAAAACGGCAACAAAACAGACGTCCGTTGGCTGACTTTGACAAATAAAGATGGTATAGGCATAAAAATCAAAGGAATGAAGCCGTTGAGCGTCAAGGTAGCTCACAATACAGCAGGGGATTTAGATTTTGGCATAACGAAGAAAAATTCGCATCCAAGCGACATAACGCCTCGCAAAGAAGTATTTTTGAATGTAGATTGCCTGCAACGCGGACTTGGCGGCGACGATAGCTGGGGCGCATTACCGCATACGCCATATCGTTTACTGGAAAATTCGTATAAATATGAATATGAAATAAGTGCGGTTTTACAGTAAAAGAAAAAATAACTACCTTTGCAAACATTTAAATACAAGATAATGACTGCAATACACATAGACGCTTGCCCGATATGCGAAGGAATGAAATTTACGCCTTTCCTTGCATGTCGGGATAATTTGGCAACATATAAAAATTTCTCCCTTGTCCGATGCGAAAGCTGCGGATTTGTTTTGACGCAAAATTTTCCTGATGAAAACGAAATAGGACGCTACTACGATGTCCCCGAATATATTTCTCACAGCGATACGCAAAAGGGTATCGTTAATTTATTGTACCATTTTGTGCGTAAATTGTCGCTCCGCTCAAAAGCAGGTCTGGTAAAAAAGGTATCGGGCAAAACAACAGGCGATTTACTTGATATTGGCGCAGGAACCGGCTATTTCCTTAACCGTATGAAAACGGACGGATGGAAAATTTCAGGCGTTGAAAAATCGGCTTCAGCACGGGAATATGCTGAGAAAAAGTTTTGTTTTACTATTCACCCGCCGGAATATCTGCCGCAACTTCCAGAATGTTCGCAGGATATTGTTAGCCTGTGGCATGTGCTGGAACATCTCGAAAAGTTGAACGAGACAATGCAAATCATTCACAAACTGATGAAAGACAATGGAACAGCTATTATTGCCTTGCCAAACCTAAATTCTGTTGATGCTCGCTATTATAAGGAAAACTGGGCGGCGTATGATGTTCCACGCCATTTGTGGCACTTTTCGCCCGATGTGATGAAAATTCTGGCAGAAAAACATGGCTTTTGCATTACTGCATTTAAACCTATGTACTTCGACGTTTTTTACATATCCATGTTGAGCGAGAAAAACAGAGGCTCGTCATCACTTGTCGGTTTACTGAAAGGATTCGTTTTTTTCCTGCGAAGCCTTTCCGGAATATCAAAATGCAGTTCGGTTATTTACGTATTGAAAAAAGCCGGAGACTGTTAATTTTTGCAATTTATAAATCCTTGTCGTTGCAATTGCTGCAAAAATAAGGCTACGCTGTATTCGTAATTGTCTTTGCTGCTGAAATGTTCTTTCAGAAGTTCGGCAATTTCTTTAACTGTTCGCTTGCCGTCAATTAAATCCCAGACGGCAGTACCGTGTTCCTCCAAATGAATACGAATAACAGAGGACTTATTTTTCAGTACAAAATATTTTTGCATGAACCGGCTCCTGAAGCGGGGAAAAGCTATTATCGACAGCTCTCCTTCTTTTTCAGTCGTAATATATTCGCTAACAACCGGAACCAAATCGAAAAAATTGATTTTTTCTTTCTTCATTTTTTAAAACATATAGCCAAAAGACAGTCCAATATTTTTATTCGTGATTTTATAATTGCCCGAATAACTTTCAGGGTGTTTCAGCACGGAAGCAAATCCTCTGTTATACTGTATTTTGCCAAAAAAATGCTTGCCTGCAATCCCAATGCCTATATTTGCACCGTAATCCCAGTTATTACAACCACCTTTATGCAATTTTGAAATGTCATTATCATAAATTTCGTCATCATAAATTATCAAATCTAAACCTAAGAGATAACCTGCGTATAAACCGGTAAAAATCTCAAAATCTACCTTATTCGACAATTTCAATTTATACATAAAATTGACAGGTATCTGTAAATAGAATGTATTAATAGTACCATCATAAATAATACTCTTATAAAAGCAACCTCCTATTGTATAACCTATTTCAGGAACAATGAAAAACTGGTTTTTCAAAGGAAATTCAAATACAAAACTGAATTTCGTACTTGGAGTAGGAGAAAGCCCGTCTTCTTTCCCATAATCATAGGAATCAGTAAAATTGCTAAGTCCCAGACCTTGGGTCAGTCCCCATTTGAAACGGCTGGAGTTTTTCAAAACAATATTCAGCGTATCCTGTCCATTGTATTTGAACCGTTTTTTATCGCAGCCTATATAAGTCGCTTCGATAGAAGTATTTAATGCTATATTCCTAAGAAAATAATAGCCGTCCAGATCAGTAATCGACTGATTGGCAGTTTCATTTACAATCACCAAAGCGCCAACTATCGGTTCGCCTTTCGAGTTTAATACCCGTCCGGTAAGATTTCCCTGTGCAAAAGCAGTATAACAGAAGAAAAGCAAAAAACAAATACAATTTATCTTTTTCATATCCAATTATTTATTTCGTTGGAATGGATTCTCTGTTAAAAACAGCTTTTGTAAAGGCAGCAATATCAGTCTCATAATCCGTAATAAATCCTTCCAGAATCATTGTTGTGGAAGACAGCTCCGTAATATCAAACCATATAACCCGATCCGGATAATCTCTGTTCCAAATCGCCATATTGGGATAGTCTACGCCATAACCCCGCTGATAATACATATTAAAAGTTTCACTGACTATGCCTGTTCTAAAAATTTTAAAAGATCCGGAAACATCAAACGTCCAATATTCTTCATAATCTTCATAATGAATATCTTCTTCATCTGCATAGTAAACAAGCCGCCATGTTCCCAAAAGAAGGTTTTCAACAGGATTTTCCGGTTCAGGATCTTCTTCATTATAACCTGCATAATCGTGAAGCCAGGCATCCAAAAACTCTTTCGCATCATCATCTTCTTCTTTGCCTCCGCAAGAAGACAAGAAGAAGACGAACAATGCAGCGAATATAACTGTTAAAAGTTTATTAAACAGCATCTTAAATTATTTTTATTTCAAAGTGCTGGCTTTCTTCAATGGCACAGACACCATATAATAGCCAATAATTACGACAATAATCAAACCGATGATATACAATGGATTACCTATTGGTAACATATTTGAAAAGAAAATATTGAACATTGCAAAAACAGCCACAATCAAGCCCATTAGCGCTTCGCCTGCAATCATACCAGAAGCGAGCAAGACGCCTGTATTTTCTACCGTTGCCAGTTGTCTTTCATTATATTTGCGGCGAGCGACATACAAATCAAGGATACCTTTAATCAGCCCTCCTGCAAAAATTGCAAATACGGTGCTGAACGGCAAATACATACCCACAAAAATCAGCATCGGACTTTTTATACCCATTAAAATAAACGCTATGCCAAGAATCATTCCTGCGATAATCAATGCCCATGCCATCTGTCCACCAATAATTCCCTGCGAAAGCGCCGCCATCAGTCCAGCCTGTGGCGCAGAAAGCGTTTTACTGCCAAAACCGCCTTCGTAGGGGATTGCAGAATTTGCACCAAGATTTATATCGCCCTGATTGAGAATAATTAATACGCCAAACATAACAAAACCGGATAAAACAACGCCAAGAATATCGCCAATCTGCATTTTCCATGGCGTACCGCCCAGAATGTGTCCGGCTTTCAAATCCTGAAACATTTCACCGCCTACAGCAGCTGCCACACACACAATTGCCGCAATACCCAGAACTGCCGCTACGCCGCCACTGCTTCCTTTTACGCCACAAGCCACTAAAATCAAGGCTGTTACGACAAGAGCCGTTAATGTAAGTCCACTGATAGGATTATTGCTCGAACCGATAATTCCAACTAAATAACCCGATACGGCAGCAAAGAAAAATGCAAGAACTATCATCACAGTTGAGGCTACAATTGCCACAAGGATAGATGTTTTAAATATGAAGTAGGTGATAATGAATGTCAAAACAGCTGTTATACAAATTCCTATCAAAATCCATGCGGATTTCAAGTCTTTTTCTGTACGTTCAACAGTGTCGCCGGAACCCTGTGCAGCACGTTTCAAATCTTTTACCGAGCGTTTTAATCCTGTTCCAAGACTGCTGCGCATACGGTACAGGGTGAAGCAAGCGGCAACTAACATCCCGCCAATGGCGATGATACGTACAATTTCGCGCCATACGATATTCGCGGCATTTTCCCACGCCAGCAGCGAGCTGGAATCATACACTTCATTATTTATTGTCAGTTGCAGCCCATCTACAAACGAACTGCCAAGCACCATGAGTAATGCTGGCACCATCAATCCCCACGCCAGCACCGAACCGCTGAAATTCAGTGCAGAAAGTCGAGGTCCAATAATGTAGCCGACGCCAAGATAGGCTGGACTGATAGTAGGAGCGCTTGCAAGGAAACCGCCATCCAATCCGGCTTTACCTTTGGCAAAAGTGGCAGAACCAGCTTTGAAAAAGTGCGTCCATTCTGTAGCAAAGAGCTTCAAATCGCCAGCTATCTTAACCAGAGCGCCAACAATCATTGCCGAAAACAGGTATTTGGAGCCTCCTGCTCCGCTTTGTCCCGTTTTATGAATTTCGGCAGCCGCCACACTTTCCGGAAAAGGCAATTCCTTGTCTTCAACCATCACGCGGCGAAGCAACGCTACAAACAAAACGCCAAGCGTACCGCCTGTTACCAAAATCAGCGAAGCAGTTAAGTAACTACTCAGAGAACTAAACTCTTCGCCGCTCCATACTCCCGCAATATAAAACGCGGGAAGCGTGAAAATAGCTCCCGCCGCCACAGATTCGCCAATGGAGCCTACTGTACGTGTGAAATTTTCTTCCAGAATGCTTCCTTTAAAGAAGCGCAATACCGCCATACCAATCACTGCCGCAGGATAAGTAGCAGCAATAGTCATCCCAGCTTTCAAGCCCAAGTACGCATTGGCAGCGCCCAAAACAACCGCCAAAACCAAACCGACGAGCAACGCCCGAACGGTAAATTCTTTCATGTTCGTATCTGACGAAACAAAAGGAACAAATTTTTTATCTTCCGACATATTTATTATAATTTAATATTCTAAGAGTGTTATAAAATCTCTTCGATTCAGGACACAAAATTAGTGATTTTTTTTGCAATACAAACAACCGTGTAAAATAAATTAGTTATCAGTTATTAGTTATCAGTTATTAGTTTTTAACCTTTAACTCTTAACTGGATTGCTTCAGGCTCGCCTCCGCAATTACGTTGCAAAAAAACATTCCGTGCAGAGTATAATAATGTATTTCACAGGAGATCACGCATCAAACGGGATGACATGAAGTTTGTGAATCAGAAATTTACTGTTCGCGGTTCATCTTCAAAGCTGTAAAAAGTTGCTGTTACGTTTTCCAGATAAAGCAAAAAAGTATTGTCGTCCGTAGCCGAATACATACCTTTAAGCGAAGGATACTCATCGAGCATAAACTGCTTTGCTTCAACACGTTCATCTGGCACAACCATTGCTTCTATACGTAGCCAGCGTCCTGAGGGTTCATCGTATGCGCAGATTTCAATTTTAGGATTTGCCATCATTTGTTTGGCTACATTCTTGCGCTTGCCTGTTTGAATGTAAAGCCTGTTTTCGTAGATAGCGGCAGTGCCGAAAGGACGTACTCGCGGCTGGTCGCCTTCAACGGTGGCGATAAAATATTTGCCGCATTGTTTCAAAAAATTACACACTTCTTTCATGGGTTGTTCCTCCTTTTTTTCGTTTGTTTGAGCCTTAGCTGACAGACAAAATACTGCCAATAAAGCGATTAAAAATAACTTGATCAATTTATTCATACTTTTCTTAATTTTATACTTTACGCAGTTTAATTTTGTGCAGAGTACAATTCATAATTTATAATTCATATTATTTATCGTTCTGCTTGCAAAGATATAAATTATTTTTTACTATTTTTGCCACTGAAATATTTTAATCATGAAAAAGTTAATATTACATTTATTTATATCGACAACAGTTTTATTGATTTTATCTGCTTGCAACGACAATAAAAAAGCAGTAGAATTGCAAATAGAAAAAGCGCAGGCGCTATATGAAAACGCTCAATACAATTCTGCCAAGCAAGTTTTGGATGGGCTGAAAGAACAATATCCCAAAGAAATTGGAGCGCAGAAAAAGCGTTTGCATCTTATGAGATTGATTGAATTGAAAGAGCAGGAACGCAATTTATGTTTTTGCGACAGTTTATTACCCTTGCGCCAGGCAGAAGTTGATTCGCTTAAAAAATATTTTATATTTGAAAAAGATCCGGAATACGATGTAACGGGAAGATATATCGAAAAAAAGTTAGCTGCATCGCCTGCTTCAATGAACATTCAGGCGGGCGTGAATGAAGCTGGCGATCTTTATTTGAAAAGCCTTTATGCGGGAACGTTGCCCATTACTCACAATCAGTTGAAAGTATCTGTTCCTTCGGGAGAATATGCTATAACAGAAGCTGTTGCTTTTGACGGAGGCGCAAATTATTCTTTTAAGGACGATAATACGGGATTGATTCACGAAACGGTTACATATCAGCAGAAACGCGACAACGGAGTAGCTCTTTTTATATGTAGTCATTCCGGCGAAAAATTGACGGCTCAATATCTTGGAGGAAAAACATATTTACACGTTTTAACTCGGCAGGAAAAAGAATCATTGGTGAAAAGCACCGAATTATCGTCTGCTATTTTAGATTTGCAAAAAATACAGACGGAAAAAACGAAAGCAGACAACAGAATAAAATATTTGAAATCTAAAATTTCTTCCTATAATTAGCTCCAATTGATAAAACATTGGCGTTTTTGAGAGGTGTACGGCTGTCAAAACGCAGAAAAAAATCGAAATAAGTTGTGCGATCGTAGCGCCAGTTGACGCCTCCTTCACAGCGGATTTTAGAAATGCGTCCTTTTGTTTCTGGGTCGTTCAAATCGGTCGAAAAATCGCAGGAAAGAAATGGTTTCCATGGCGATCCCCAAATAAGATAAGCCACTTCGAACTTGTTTTTTACGGCATATTTTGGGTTAACTCTATATTCTCCCCTGTTTTCGTCGCGATAAGTTGTCTGGAAGCGTCCGCGCCATGAGAAGACAAAAGGCTCGAATGTTTTCTTGTAAGAAATATTAACATAAAAACGATGACGAGCCTCATAAAGGAAATCATTATTGTACTGATAAATAAAAGAATAGTAAGCGCCTATTTTCATTTCCTGAAGCAAAAAATAATCTAATCCTGCGATACTTATACAGCGATCAAATCCTGCGTTATTATTAATTAAGCGCACTTCTTCCCCCAATTCCAGATCTAATTTCCTGTTTATTTTTTTTTCAAAATTCAACGAAAGAGACGTACCTAAATTCGTCTCTTTTTTAGGCTGCGCAAACAGAGGAAGAGCCATCAAAAGCAGTAATATCGCATATTTTATCTTGTTGGTCATGAATCAGGGAAAGCGTGTTATATGGTCGATTGTGTTAATCTCGCTGGAACGGGCTTCGTAATAAACTTTCAGGTAAGCTACATCGCGCAAAAAGTCGATATGACCCACTTCCACGCGGATAATATCCAGTCCTGTCCTGTCTTTCAAATCGGCAATCAAATCATAGTATCTGCTCGGTTTAATCAGCGCGATTTTTTCGTACAGGATAATTTTGTTTGAGGTATGTTTCAAGATTTTATTACTTTCAAGTATCCATATAATCAGCACAAACAGCAAATTAGCCGTCATAACGGAAACAAGCGGAACTTCCATTGCCAAACCGTTAACCACAGAAAGCGCAATGATTACAAACAGATAAGTCATTTCCCTTATCTGCACTGTTTCAGTCCTGTAGCGAATCATTCCGAAAATGGCAAAAAGTCCAAAAGCAAAACCAATTTGCATCTGGATGCTTTCCAAAAGGAAAAGCAGGAGGAAAATAGCCGCACTGAAAAGCATAAACGTAAAATAATAGTCTCTACGGCGACTCTTCCTGTAATAAAAAAACTGAGTTAAAATCCAGCAAATAAGCAAATTAAATGTGAAACGTATTATGAGCATCCAGAAATTTGTAGAATCAAATACATCTATGCCCATAAAAGTAAGACCTTTATCTGCCAGTTCAGCTGCGTGTTCGGCAACTATTTGGGGATCATATTCCGATTGAATCATTATTATTTATGTTATTAATTTGTTAATTTTTATCCATTTCTTTTTAAAACGGTTGTATTTTATATCAGGATCAGTCCATACTATTCCCATGCAATATTTACTGAACGACATTGGTTTGATACGAAAACGACTCAAAATATCCCTGAAATCGGAATGGCTACAATCGCCCTGCTTCAATTCGAGAATCATCAGGTTTTCGATCGATTTTTTCTTTCCTGTACGGTAATTCATGAAAGAAAGGTTAAAATCAATCGTAACGCGCTCCGTACATCTGTTGTTGACAAGCGTAATCCGTTGAAAATTATTGGTTAATACAGGATTCAACGTTTCGCTGTCAAATAGTGAATTTTCATCAAGAAAAAGTTTCTCGCTATTTAGTTCATTGATAGACGTTAAATGCGATTTAGCAACAGGTATCCGCATTTTATTTGTCCTTCCCCTGTTGTTCTTGCTTTTTATTTCAAGGAAAGAAAGATCGGAATCAATATATGAGCGGATGCGTATTTTCTGACGGTTTAATTTTCCATTCTGGTGCATGGCAAACATATCTAATTTCGACGTATCTAAATATTGGGTGCTGTAGGGCGCAATATATGATCCGTTGATTACCTGCAACTTATAACAGGGAAGCATAGCCTCAAGGAGTTCGGGAAGAAGCGACAGTGAAGCAACAAACTTGTAATCCATTCTGTTCATCAATCGAATATCTTTCATTTCTTCCAGCGAAATGGCGTTCATCCTTTTCAAAACATTCTCATAATTGCCCGAATCCATGTTATTTGTAAGAATATTCGTATATTTTTGTCGAATACAGTTTTCCATCTGGATTGTAATTATACTGAATTTTTTTTCTACCCAACTCGTTGTACTCGTATTTGCGAATACGGTACAGCTTATTTCTGTCGTTATAAACATTTTCGCGAATACATCTGCCTGTGGAATAATCGTATTCGAAAGTTACCCGTTCTTTTTGCCCGTAAACGGCATATTCGATTTCTTCCAGTTTGAATCCGTTTTCGTCCCAAACGGTCAGGTGATCCATCCATTTTCGCTTTCCCCGCGCCTCAGCATTCATTTCCTTAACAACCAGGTTTTTACGCGATTCGCGTTTTTCTTCAGGAGTCAAAAATGGTGTTTGCGACTGCGACACAGGCATTTGGGGCGGCGTTTGCTGCTGATTTTGAGCTATACTGTTAATGAAGTACATACCAACCAAAACGATTATTATTCCAATTGTTTTTTGTTTCATATCCTTACATTTACTAATTATTCACGGTTATTGTAAAAACCTCTTCCAAATCGTATATTGAATAAGGTTCTTCAACTTTAACTTTCTGGGAAACAGTTTCTAATATATGCTTATAACTGTCGCCGATTCCTGTTTCCGTGCTTACATAAACTTCGTATGTTTTAAATGGTTGAAGTTTTTGAAAAATAAAGACGCCCATGTCGCCAACTCTTACGTCGTTGAAACTTGTTTCTTCACCTTCATTTTTAATGAAAACGCGCGTTTCTACAGCAGGAATACTGTCGGAATCAGGAAAAGGTCGCCCATTGTGGTAAAATTTTACCATTACCCTGCCGCGTATCATTGCTGTGCCGCAAGCTTTTCCTGTATGAATAAATATATTATCGGCTTTATTCATGTCGCCGCTCACGCTAACTTTGCTTGTAACAGCCTCTTTGTGTCCGTCGGCAAACTCGGAAAGCGCATAAACGGTATAAGTTCCCTGCCGCAGGTAATCAAAGCGGTAATAGCCCTCCCTGCCTGTCCTGATTCGTTCACCAATGCTCTGATTGTTGCCAAATTCGATGAATACATCCTTGTCCAAAGCAGGAAAAGTATCTGTTTCAAAAGAAAAATTGTCGTCGCCATGCCTGACTTCATAAACATAGCCCTCCAAAGAAGACGAGCCGCCCAATCCTTCGTCTTTGTTGCATGAAAACAGCAAAAGCGTGCATAAAAATAAAGAAAATAAATACCTCATAAATGTGTTATTTTGTCAGTGTTTGCCAATAAACTTGACAAAGGTAGAAAAAATATTCATTTTTTCGTATATGGAATGTAATATTTTTGTAAAAAAATCAGATATGGAGTAAAAGATAAAGAGTTAAAGGTGAAAAGAGCCTCTCGTATCTTTCGCTTTTATGTTTTACGCAGTTTAATTTTGTGCATTGTCATTGTGAGCGTTAGCGAAGCAATACAAGAATAATTATGAGTTATGAATTATACTTTACGCGGTTTAATTTTGTGGTCGTCATTGCGAGCGTAAGCGAAGCAATCACAGATTAGTTTTCAGTTTTCAGTTTTCAGTTTTTTTTTACTGGATTGCTTCAGGCTTTGCTTTTGCAATGACGTTGCACAAAACCATGCCGTGCAGAGTATAGAATAAATGAATAAATAATTTTTTATTGTGAACCGTGTTTCGTTAATCGCCGTCAGGGGGGCAACCGACCAATCTGTAAAATCCTATGTTTTTAAAAAAGTATAGACACGATCAATTGCGTCTATACAAATTTCATTCGTCTTTGAGAATTGAATATTTGAAAACCTTAAAGACTGTTTAAGAAAGTAATCAGTGCGTCGCGGTCTTCTTTTTTCATCCTTTTGAAAAGTTCGCGTGAAACGGCTCCTTCGCCGTCGTGCCACATTATTGCTTCTATAAGGTTTCGCGCCCTGCCGTCGTGAAGGAATCGTGTATGTCCGTTTACCGTTTCCTGCAAACCGATGCCCCATAGTGGCGTGGTGCGCCATTCATAACTGTATGCCGAACCTGCAAGTACGTGATTGTCCAGACCTTCGCCCATATCGTGCAGCAGGAAATCGCTGTATGGATGAATCGTCTGATTGCAGAGCCAGGGCAGGCGAGTACCGTTAAGAAGTACGGGCGCATCTTGTCGCGTATGTAGCGTGGGCGTATGGCAAA
>JAIRPX010000039.1 GCA_031256775.1 Dysgonamonadaceae bacterium | reverse complement strand
CAGAAAAAGGTAAATCTGACAGGAGCTGTTGGAACGATTGATTCCAAAGCGTTTAAAGACGTCCCTGTACAAAATGCGGTACAAGCTTTGCAGGGTCAAATTCCAGGACTTCTTATATCACAGAACGATGGACGTTTGAATACAAAGGCTGGAATCAGCATACGCGGTTTGTCAACAATCGGACAAGGTTCTTCCGGTTCAGCATTAATCCTTATTGATGGAGTGGAAGGCGATTTACATTCTATCAATCCTCAGGATATTGAAAATATATCCGTGTTGAAAGACGTTGCTGCGTCTTCAATTTATGGTTCCAGAGCGCCCTTCGGTGTAATTTTAGTGACGACAAAAAAAGGAAAACAGGGAAAGGTTGTTGTGAATTACAGCAACAGTTTCCGCTACAGTATGCCCCTAAATATGATGAAGGCATCCGATTCGTTCACATGGGCAAATTACGTTAACGAATCTTCTCATGCGGTCGGTTGGGGCGACGTGATTGGTCCGGAACAAATGCAGCGTATAAAAGACTATATGGACGGTAAGATTACTGCTACTACAATTGCAAAAGATAATGGTCAATGGAGTAACGGATATGAGTTGTCGAATGACAATATAGATTATTTTGATGTGATATATAAGGATGTGACAAAATCACAGGAACATAATCTGAGCGTTCAGGGTGGAAGCGAGCGTACAAATTATTATATTTCTGCCAATTATTTAGATGATGGAGGCAAAATGAACTGGGGAAGCGACGGTTTGAAACGATACAATGTTTTCGGAAAATTTGAGGCTTCATTGTCTCCTTTTGTTCGTATTAATTCTACTTCCCGTTTCATTCGTACTGATTTTCATCAACCGGTCAAAATTGATGGAACCGGCTTCTTTGACTGGATAGGTAAACAGACATGGCCTATTTATCCTCTTTACGATCCAAATGGATTTTTATTTGATGATCATATTCTTGGATTAGAAACCGGCGGGGTTATGAAAAATCAAGTCTCTATGCTGATACAACAGGTTGGAATTACGGTTGAGCCTTTGAAGGGATGGCATATTTCGGGTAATTTGGATTATAAATACACTTCAAATTTTAATCACAAAGATTGGAAAACATATACACAAAAGGCTGTTGACGGGATTCATGACGGCGAATCCTGGTACAACAATACGGTTAATGAAACAGCAGACAAAGCAGATTACTTTAATATTAATCTCTTCAGTGATTATGAAAAGACGTTTGCTGATAAACATTATGTGAAAGTATTGGCAGGATTTCAAGCTGAAAATAATAATTATAGAAACTTGTCGGCTTCGAGAGACGGTATGATAGTATTCGATATACCTACACTCAATACAACTACAGGGTTAGGACAATCCGGGAATGTTGTACCTCCTGTTGTATCGGGAGGTTATTCCAGTTGGGCTACCGCTGGATTTTTCGGACGTTTAAATTACAATTATATGGAAAAGTACTTGTTTGAAGCTAATTTACGTTATGACGGAAGTTCCCGTTTCCGCAGGGATAATCGCTGGGGCTTATTCCCTGCGTTTTCGTTGGGCTATAATGTAGCAAAGGAAGACTTTTTTCAACCTTTGGCTTCCATAATCAATACTTTAAAATTAAGAGCTTCTTACGGTTCTTTGGGTAATCAAAACACAACCTCGTTGTATCCAACATACCAGACAATGAATTACAGTATGAATTCGGGAGCATGGCTTATAGACGGAACAAAACCCAATAATTCATGGCCTCCGTCACTAATCAGTACGTCGTTGACTTGGGAAGAAATTCAATCAAACAATATCGGATTGGATTTTGCCTTCTTTAATCAACGTTTGACAGGATCATTCGACTGTTTTGTCCGTAAAACATTGAATATGGTAGGACCGGCAGATGAATTGCCTGTAATTCTGGGAACCTCTGTGCCTGTTACCAACAACACCGACCTGGAAACAAAGGGTTTTGAACTGGAATTGATGTGGCGCAACCGGATACTGAATGATCTGCACTACAGTTTGCGCTTTGTTTTATCGGATGCACAAACGGAAATTACCCGCTATTCCAATCCTTCCGGAACTTTATCTAAATATTATACCGGCATGAAAACAGGTGAAATATGGGGATATGAGACTATTGGTATTGCAAAAACGCAGGAAGAAATGGACGCGCATTTGGCAACACTTCCCAATGGCGGACAAAGTAATCTGGGAGCAAATTGGCAGGCAGGGGACGTCATGTACAGGGATATTAACGGAGACGGTAAAATTGATGGCGGCGCAGGTACGCTTGAAGATCATGGCGATAAGAAAATTATCGGCAATGTATCACCCCGTTATAATTTTGGATTTGATATTACCGCCGACTGGAAAGGTTTTGATTTTCGCCTGTTTCTGCAAGGTACCGGCAAACGGGATTATTTTCAAGGCAGCCGTTATTTCTTTGGCTGTTACTGGAACCGGTGGGAAAGTATGATGTTAACTCAACATGAAGATTATTTTAGAGATGATCCCAATCATCATCTTGGTCTAAATTTGGATTCATATTATCCCCGCCCGATATGGGAAACCGATAAAAATATGCAGTGTCAGAGCCGGTGGGTACAGAATGTAGCGTATATGCGTTTGAAAAACATCCAAATTGGCTACACCCTGCCAGTAATCATTACCAATAAAATAGGTATAAGCAAATTGAGAATCTATCTAAGCGGCGAGAATCTGGCAACATGTAACAATATGTCAAAACTCTTTGATCCTGAAACAATAGATGCTAATGGAACCGGCAATGCTTATCCATTATCAAAAACTTATGCCTTTGGTATTAACTTAACATTTTAATAGTTATCATTATGAAAAAAATAATTTATCAAATATTAGCGCTGATACAAATATCAGCTTTCAATGCTTGCGACGATTTTCTTGACAAGGAGCCGCTTTCAAATCTTACTCCTGAACAATATTTGACAACTGAAGCTAATGTGGCTTCTTATGCTACGGATATGTATAATGTCCTTCCTGTTCATGGAACGTATAGTTGGGGACAGTTTGAGGCTGATAATAATACAGATAATATGACTAATATTTCCCCGTCAGACATATATGCACCAGGCTACTGGAAGGTAGCACAAACAGGAGGAGCATATTCATTTAATGAAATTTACCGTTGTAATTATTTTTTCGATAAGACGCTGACGCTTTTCGAATCCGGCAGTATTAAAGGCGCTGACATAAATATCAGGCATTACATCGGTGAAGTCTATTTTTTCAGGGCATTTATCTATTTTGATAAACTGAAAGCCTTTGGTGACTTCCCTGTTGTGAAAACCACATTACCCGATAATTTGGAAGCGCTTACGGCAGCAAGCAAACGCGCCCCCTGTAATGAAGTTGCCCGCTTTATTTTATCCGATTTGGATAAAGCCATTGAATTGATGCAGGATAACCCGCCCGCAGGAGGAAAAAACCGCTTGAATAAAGATTGCGCTCGCTTGTTCAAATCAAGGGTTGCGCTCTACGAAGGCACTTGGTTGAAATATTTCAAGGGAACGGCATTCGTGCCGAATGGCAATGGGTGGCAGGGAAAAACAAAAGATTACAATGCCAACTATGCTTATCCATCGGGTGATATTGATCGGGAAATAGATTATTTTCTGACGCAAGCAATGAATGAATCAAAAATCGTGGCAGACAAGTATGCTACGTTGGTAAATAATACCGGTACATTCCAAAATGATCCGACAGATGAGGCTAATCCTTATTTTAACATGTTTGGCGCTACTGATATGAATCCTTATCAGGAAATTTTGCTTTGGAAAAGATATGATTTAGGATTAAAAGTCGTTAATTCAGTCTCCGAGTTTGCATCGAAAGGAAATAACGGATATGGTACAACAAAAAGCATGATAGACGCTTTTGTAATGGCAGACGGAAAACCAATATACGCATCAAGTGAATACCCCGGAGATGCAAATCTCTTGACTGTAACTCAAGGTCGTGATAGCAGAGCTTTCCTGTTTTTTAAGAGACCCGGAGATAATAATTTCCATAATGATGCCGGAACACACGGCGTAAGGGTAGAACCATTCCCCGACATTACTGCAACTACTCAATCTCTTAAATATACTACAGGATATGCACTGCGAAAAGGATTAAACTTTGACGGTTCTATGTCCACCCAAAACTATAGTGTTGTTGGATGTATCATTTTCCGTGCGGTAGAAGCCTATTTAAATTATATGGAAGCCTGCTACGAAAAAACCGGCTCCATTGACGGTTCTGCTGATAAATATTGGAAAGAAATACGAAGAAGGGCAAAAATAAACGAAGATTACAACTATACGATTGGTTTGACGGATATGGACAAAGAAGCGGAAACCGACTGGGGCGCCTATTCGGGAGGTCAGTTAGTGAATGCAACGCTTTTTAATATCCGTCGCGAACGCCGTTGTGAGCTGATGGCGGAAGGATTTCGTCCGATGGATGTCCAGCGTTGGCGTTCGATGGACCAAATGATAAGCAGACCATACCATGTATTGGGTATCAATTTATGGGAAAACGTTGCTTTGCCTCAATTTGCCAGCCTGATAACCGAAGGGCAAAATGTTTCGCCAGAATCTTTCAGTAAATATCTGGCGCCTTATCATATTTTCGCAAACAATCGTGTTTACAACGGTTACAGGTGGAATATGGCGCATTATCTGCAACCGATTGCCATTCAACATTTCCTGATCACAGGTGGAGGCGATGCATCAGCGTCTCCTTTATATCAGAATCCGGGCTGGACTTTAATAGCAAATGAAGGACCTAAGGAATAAACTGTTTACCATACTGCCATAATGTTGTGCATAAGCAAATTTATGGCAGTATTTAAATATAAATTTATGAAAAAAGAAGTTTTTATATGTTTATTTATCCTGTCCAATATTATTATATCCTGCCAAAATCAGGATAATAAACAGAAGTGTACATCTGATGAACCTGTTACATCTGCATCAACACGACAAAATATAATATTTGATACCGATATGGGAAGCGATTGCGATGATGCAGGCGCACTTGCCCTGCTGCATAAATATGCCGATAAAGGCGAGGTTAATATACTTGGCGTAATTTTCAGTTCCGGCAAAAATCGTTATGGTGCAGGTATGTGTGATGCAATTAATACATGGTATGGACGGGGCGATATTCCTTTGGGGCAATATTCAGGTAATGACGTAGGCGATGTTAATAATTACTATTCAATGCAGATAGCTACCGATACAGTAAGATTTCCGCATAACATAACGGATTCCGCAGAAGATATGCTCATGGTATATAAGAGAATATTGACGAATCAGCCCGACAGTAGCGTTACAATAATTACGGTAGGACATCCACATGCGCTTTATTATCTGATAAACGATGCGGAAGGAATAGATCTTGTAAGAAAAAAAGTACAGAAATGTATTTCTATGGCTGGTACTGGTACTCAACCTGGCGAGTGTTGGAATTTCACAAAATGTGGCGTAGCTCCCTACATCTCCGATATTCTTGAACGTTTGCCTACTGCACATTACTTCTCCGGTGCCGGAACAGATGTGCTTACAGGGCATAAACTGTTACCGTCCACTCCTGAAAACAATCCTGTAAGAGAAGCCTATCGTCTCTTTGGAAACAGTATCTCCAATGGTCGTCCAAGCTGGGATCAAATAGCAACCTTGTTTGCCGTTAAGCCCGAATTATATAGTATAGATTCCATCGGTTCATTAGTAAAAAATGAAGACAATAAGACTTATTGGGATAAAAATAGGAATAATCATAGACATAAGAAGGTTATTCCTCTTGTTCCTGCCATTGAATTAGAAAAAATGATTGAGGAACTTATGGCTGAAGCACCTGCCGGAAAAACTGACTAAGATGTCTGAAATAAAATCGTATAAAAAAATATTAAAATATACGGAAAAATTTTAAAAAAACAGGGATGAAATATTCTATTTCTTTTTTCTGCATTATTATTTAATGTCCATGTTTACAGGCATAATCAATTAAAAATTGCGAATTATTAATTGAGATGAATTTTATTTGATAGAAGATTATTATCTTTGTAATCAAAAACATTTTAATAATATGAGCAATACAGATTCACGACGTCCGTTACCTATTGGCGTAGAGTTTTTTCATGATATGATAGAGCGCGGTTATTATTATATAGATAAGACTTTGCTTATCAAAGATATAATAGACAATATGGCACAGGTAACGCTTTTTACGCGCCCGCGCCGTTTCGGTAAAACACTGAATATGACTATGCTAAAATGTTTCTTTGAAGACACAAGCATCCTTCATAAAACGAGTTACGAAAGCGAAAATACTCGCCAGCTTTTTGATAATCTGAATATTGCAAGCGCTGGTGAAGAATACATGTCGGAACAGGGAAAATATCCCGTAATTTTCCTGACGCTTAAATCGGCAAAACAGCCAAGTTTCGAATCATCATTTTCAGCTTTGCGCACATTGATTGCAAGCGAATTTTCGCGTCATCATTATGTTTTTGATTCTTTGAGCAAAAAAGAGAAAGAAATGTATGATTTTTTATATTCTGAAAAAGGCTCTCCTAACGATTATAAAGTGTCTTTGAAGTTTTTGAGCGAATGTCTGTATAAGTATCACAATAAAAAGGTTGTAATTATTATTGATGAATACGATGTCCCTCTTGAAACATCATATTTTACTGGCTTTTATCAGGAAATGATTGCGTTTATACGATCTCTTTTTGAAAGCGCCTTAAAGACAAATATTTATCTTCATTTTGCAATACTTACCGGTTGCCTGCGAATTTCAAAGGAAAGTATTTTCACAGGCTTGAATAATTTGAATATTGTTTCTATTTTAGCAAAAAAATATGATGAATATTTTGGCTTCACGCAAAAAGAAGTCGATGAAATGTTTAAATTTTACAAACTGGAAGACAAGTTGGAAGAGGCAAAAAGATGGTACAACGGTTATCTGTTTGGGAATGCCAATGTTTACAATCCCTGGAGTATCATAAAGATTACAGATGAATGGGATACGGACAAAAAAACATTACCGATTGCATTTTGGGCGTCCACCAGCAGCAATGCCATTGTTAAAAGTCTTATAGAGAAAATGGATTCCGAACAGAACGATACGGCAAAGAAAGAAATTGAGCAATTAATAAGCGGCAAAACCATCCAGAAAGTCATTCACGAAGATATTACCTACGACGAAATAGACAACAGCATCGACAACATCTGGAACTTTATGTATTTCACAGGCTATTTGACAAAAGTTAGCGAAAGCGCTGATAACAAAGGACGTATCATTGCTGAACTGAAAATTCCCAACATAGAAGTTGATCTTATTTTTAGCGATAAAATTCAGCTTTGGTTTGAGAAAAGAATCAAGGCAAAAGACCTCAAACCGTTCTATGAAGCGATATTAAATGGCGATGCAGAAAAGTTTGAGGAAATCCTGAACGACGAGCTGCTTGACAGTATCAGTTATTTCGACAGAGCTGAAAGTTTTTATCACGGCTTTTTACTTGGTTTGTTGAACGGAATAAAAGGGTTTATTCCTGTTTCCAATCGCGAAAACGGAAACGGCAGATGCGATATTATTCTGAAACACATACAGTTCACTAACAAAGCAGTGATTTTTGAGTTGAAATCTACAAAAAATCCCGTCGAGATGGAAGCTCTGTGCCAAAGCGCATTAGCGCAAATAGACGCTCAAAAATACGATTCTGATTTGCTTAAAGAAGGATTCAAACCTGAGAAAATTCTAAAATATGGTATTGCATTTTGCGGCAAAGTGTGTGTGGTGACATGCAAAAAATAGTACTTTTTTTTTGTTCCCACGAAATAAATGCGCATATCAGGCTCAAAATATATAAATTTTCATAATTTGTCATTCCTTTTTCTCCTTTATTCATAAATTTTCTCTACTTTTGTACTGTAAATTTGACACATTTACAATAGAAATAAAGGAAGAGTAAAAGGATTAAATAAAATAGATAAATGTTTAATATTGTCATTTTAGGCGCGCCAGGCTCAGGCAAAGGGACACAAAGCGAACTTATTGTTAATAAATATGGTTTTTACCATATATCTACTGGTGATATTTTACGCAAGGAGATAGAAAATCAGACAGCGCTGGGCTTGAAAGCCAAAAGATACATTAATCAAGGACAATTGATACCCGACCAAATGATTATAAGCGTATTAGCTGAAATTTTGGATAAACAGCTCCAGTCCAAAGGGTATATTTTCGACGGTTTTCCACGTACGCTTGCACAGGGCGAAGCATTAGACGCCATGTTGAGAGAAAAAGAGACAACTATTGCTGCGGCTATCTATTTAAAAGTAGGAGAAGAAGAGCTAATGCAGCGCCTGATAAAAAGAGGCGAATTTTCAGGGCGTTCCGACGACACGCAAAAAATTATTCAAAATCGCCTGAATGTTTACAAAGAACAAACAGAGCCTTTAAAAGAATATTACAGAAAGAAAGGCAAGCTGTTCACTATCGAAGGAAAAAATACAATAGAAGATATATTCGAAAGCGTTGCAGAAGTTATAAATCGTCTTGCTTTCAAATGACATAAAATGGGGGAATCGAATTTTGTAGATTATGTTAAAATATATTGTCGGTCAGGCAAAGGAGGAAGAGGCTCTACTCATTTCAGACGCGAAAAGTATATCCCGCGTGGAGGTCCTGATGGCGGCGACGGCGGTAATGGCGGAAGCGTTATCCTGCGGGGAAATTCTAATTACTGGACGCTGCTTCACTTGAAATACGAGCGTCATATTCTTGCCGAACACGGTGAAAGCGGATCGGGAAGATTAAGTAAAGGCAAGGATGGTAGCGATAAGTTTATTGATGTGCCTTTGGGAACTGTAGTTTATGATGGGGAAACCGGCGAATTTATTACAGATATTAGTCACGCCAATCAGAAAGTCGTTTTGCTGCAGGGCGGTAGAGGCGGGAAAGGAAATAATTTTTTCAAAACTGCTACAAATCAGGCGCCTAAATACGCTCAGCCAGGAGAACCTTTTCAGGAAAAACGTATCATATTGCAGTTAAAGCTGTTAGCTGATGTGGGATTAGTCGGTTTTCCTAATGTGGGAAAATCAACTTTACTGTCGGTTGTTTCGGCTGCCAAACCTAAAATTGCCAATTATCCTTTTACGACATTAGAACCAATATTGGGAATTGTGGATGTTCGTGGAACAGCATCTTTTGTAATGGCTGATATTCCAGGAATTATTGAAGGAGCCAGCGACGGTAAAGGATTGGGATTACGTTTTTTACGTCATATTGAACGAAATTCCCTGCTGCTTCTCCTTATTCCAGCCGATTCCGGCGATATTCAAAAAGAATATGATATTCTGTTGAACGAGCTTACTCGCTATAACCCTGAACTATTGGATAAACAGAGAGTTCTGGCTATTTCAAAATCCGATATGCTTGATGAAGACCTTGAACGTGAAATTGCTAAAAATTTGCCGCCCGACATTCCTCACGTTTTCATATCTTCTATTGCCAATAAAGGTATAGCCGCATTAAAAGATTTATTGTGGAAAAAATTGAACGAACAGGTCTTTTATAATGTTGAAAGTATAGTACATCAGCATATTGACATAAAAGATGTATCTGACGACGTTCTCGCTTTTGAAGAAGGAGATGAAAATGATGAAGAAATTGATGAATTTTAAAAACAACATAAATTATTGAATGGACGAAACGAAAATTTTAGTAAACGTCATTATTGATGCTTTGCAGGAAAAAAAAGGTAAACGTATTATTACTATGGATTTAAGCAGTATAGAAGGCTCTATCTGTAAGTATTTTGTTATTTGTCAAGGTAATACGCCTACGCAGGTTTCATCCCTGTCTGATTCTGTATGGGATTTTGTATCCGACAGATTGCACGAAAAACCGTTAGGCGCCATAGGCATGAAAGAAGCTCAGTGGATTGCCATGGACTATGGAACAGTGATTTTGCATATTTTTATTCCTCATATTCGCGAATATTACAACCTTGAAAATTTGTGGGCTGACGCGGATGTGACAGAAATTCCTGATATTTTATGAACGAAAGAAATAACAAACCGAATATTCCGGGTAAAAAACAGGGAGGCAACAAACCTTTCAAATTCAACGTCAGTTGGATGTATGTGATGCTTATAGTCATGTTGCTGGCTATATTTTTTACAAATTCAGGCTCTGCCGACAAAAAGGAGATGGGCTGGACGGATTTCAAAGCAAGAGTAGAAGAAAACTGTTTCAGCCTGATAATTATCAATCAAAACAATGGAACGGCTACGGCTAAAATAAAGCCGGAATATGTAGCCCAAATATTAGGAAAAGACAGTATATCTGCTATTGAACGAAAAAATCCTTTTCGGGCGCACAGCGAACCAACAGTAACTGTAACTATTCCGTCTTCAGACCGTTTCCTGGATTTTTACGATAAACTGGGCGAGAAAATTGACGCCAAAGTAGAATACGACGAAGGTCACGGCTTTTTGTGGTCGCTTTTGCTAAACAGCATACCAGTATTGCTTCTGGTTTTCCTGTGGGTTTTCATTATGCGTCGCATGTCCGGTGGGGGAGGGGGCATGTTTAGCGTAGGGAGAACAAAAGCGCAAATATACGATAAATCTTCGCCTAATTCTAAAAAGGTGACATTCAAGGATGTAGCTGGATTGTCGGAAGCCAAGCAAGAAGTTGAAGAAATAGTGGATTTTCTTAAAAATCCGGGAAAATACACCGAACTGGGCGCTAAAATTCCCAAAGGTGCATTGCTTGTTGGACCTCCGGGAACAGGTAAAACATTGCTTGCCAAAGCTGTAGCAGGCGAAGCAGAAGTGCCTTTCTTTTCGCTCTCAGGCTCAGATTTTGTGGAAATGTTTGTTGGCGTAGGAGCTTCGCGGGTACGCGACCTTTTCCGTCAGGCGAAAGATAAAGCGCCTTGCATCGTTTTCATTGATGAAATTGATGCTGTTGGACGCGCCAGAGGACGAAATTTGAATATGGGATCCAACGATGAGCGTGAAAATACTCTGAACCAGTTATTAACAGAAATGGATGGCTTTGCCTCAAACAGCGGAGTTATTATTCTTGCGGCTACAAACAGAGTTGATATTTTAGATAAAGCCTTACTGCGTGCCGGACGTTTTGATCGTCAAATCAATGTTGACTTACCGGAATTGAACGAGCGAAAGGAAATATTTATTGTTCATCTGCGCAATATTAAAATTGACGAATCGGTTGATACAGAATTTATTGCCCGTCAGACACCCGGATTTTCAGGAGCAGATATTGCCAACGTATGTAATGAAGCAGCATTAATAGCCGCCCGCAATGGGAAGGAATTTGTTCAGAGAGAAGATTTTATGAATGCCGTAGATCGCATTGTAGGTGGTTTGGAAAAGAAATCGAAAGTTACAACTCTTGAAGAACGCCGTTCTATTGCTTTGCACGAGGCAGGTCATGCTACTTTGAGCTGGCTTCTGGAGTTTGCCAATCCATTAGTGAAAGTTACCATCGTTCCGCGTGGAAAAGCTTTGGGAGCAGCCTGGTATATGCCTGAAGAAAGGCAAATTACCACATATCAGCAGTTGCAGGACGAGATGTGCGCCACTCTTGGTGGACGTGCAGCTGAGGAACTGTTCATCGGAAGAATTTCAACAGGCGCAGCAAACGATTTGGAGCGCGTTACAAAACAGGCTTATGCGATGGTGGTTTACTACGGAATGAGCGAGCGCTTGCCTAACCTGAATTATTATGATTCCAGCGGTCAGGACTGGGGCGGATTTACAAAACCATACAGTGATGAAACGGCGCTTCTAATTGATGAAGAAGTGAAGCGAATCATAACGGAACAATACAACCGCGCCAAATCTATTTTGACTGAAAACAACGCTCGACACAAGGAGTTAACAACCGTTCTTCTGGAAAAAGAAGTTATTTACGCCGACGATCTTGAAAAGATTTTCGGTAAGCGCAAATGGCTTTCAAGGTCGCAGGAAATACTTCAACAGCAATCAATTGATAATCCTGATGCAGCTGCGGCAGAATTATTGAGAAATCCTGATGATATAGAAGAAGAAAAACCGCAATGAAAAATTTTTTCTTACGACTGCTGACGGGTACTGTATATGTAGCTTTGGTTGTTTCAAGTATCCTTTTGAATCAATATACTTTTTCAGGATTCTTTGCGGCAATTGTATTCCTCTGTTTATGGGAGTTTTACAGTTTAATAAACACTCATAAAAAAGTAAGGATCAACTATTGGTATAATGGTTTTGGAGGTTTGCTACTGTTTATTTCTGTATACTTATGTGTTTCAGGAATTTACTCATACGTAATTTTATTTCCATATTTGCTTTATATAGTAACCGTATGGGTTTCCGAATTGCATGAAAAGCAGGAAGATCCAGTTTCGCATGTGTCTTATATTTTTGCAGGTCAATGCTATATAGCGCTTCCTCTTTCGCTGTTGAATCTTCTGGCTTTTCCGGATGATACATCAAAGTCATATTATTCGCTTTTTTTGTTGTCGCTTTTTGTATTTATATGGATTAGCGACACAGGCGCATATCTGACGGGAATGTTTTTTGGGCGGCATCGTTTATTTCCGCGTATCTCGCCCAAAAAAACGTGGGAAGGATTGTTTGGTGGACTGTTTTTTACTGTTGCATCTTCATTCATTTTTGCATATTTTGCTCCGGAAATAGCTTTATATCACTGGATTATCATATCTATTCTGGTTGTGTTGTTTGGCGCTTTGGGCGACTTGATAGAATCCTTGATTAAAAGGACATTGGATATAAAAGATTCGGGACATGCCTTACCCGGACATGGCGGATTCCTCGATCGCTTCGACAGTCTGTTCCTGGCAACCTACGCCATGATATTTTACGTAAAACTGTTTATAATATAAAAATAAAGGAAGAATGGGTTAAAAATGCGCGGCTTTTAGGGTTGGGATAAATCCTTAAAAAGGTATTTTTCCATGCGAACCGATTTTTCTTCCTGGAAGTTTCCGTTTGCGTCTAAATAAACTAATAAATAGTCCATTTCCGGAATGTGGCTGGCGATTTCGCAGGCTTTTTCCCGTCCCAGCGCCATGAAAGCCGTTGCAAATGCGTCAGCCGTCATGCAGTCGGGATAAATCACCGTTGCGCTAAGGATATTTTCTTCTGAAGGATAGCCTGTTACAGGATTGATTGTATGTGCGTATTTTTTACCGTCTTTGATATAAAAATTCCGATAATTTCCTGATGTTGCGAGAGATAGATCTTTTAGTTGCACGATCTCCAATCTTTCCATTTTCTGACCGCTACAGTCGTCAAAAGGTTTTGTTATCTCTATCTTCCAAGCCTGATTATCAGGATTATATCCCTTAGCGCGAATTTCCCCGCCTATTTCCACCATATAATTGCAAATGTGCATGTAATCGAATAATTCGGCGATGACGTCGCAAGCATAACCTTTAGCGAGCGATGAAGCATTGATTTGCAGTCGCATATCTTCTTTTATAACTTTTTTGCCATCAAGTCGAACCTTAGTATATCCTACGAATTGTTTCACACTGTCAATGGCATTTTGATTCGTTTCTCCAATTTTTTCATATCCAAAGCCCCACAGGTTAATCAGCGGAGCGCAGGTAACGTCGTAAATGCCACCGGTTATTTCGGAAACTTCCTGTGCCTTATTGAATACGGCTGCAAACCAGTCATCAATTTCAACGTCCTCATTATGATTGACTTTGTAGATAATGGAATTTTTGTTAAAAGGATTAAGCGACAAGTCGAAACTGTCTAAACATGCCTTTATTTCTTTGCTTAATTCCCTGTTGTGTTGATATTTGATATGAAAATTAGTGTGAAAAATTTCGCCTTCGGTAAAGAAATAAGGCATTTGCCTTTTACATGCAATTAAACTCATGCAAAAAAGTAAAAATACTGACGTCCATTTTTTTATTTTCATTATGTAGAAATAAAGTTTTTACAGATACTACAAAATATTACAATCCTCCCGTCGCCTTCAAATAATACGTTACATTCAGTCGTTGCTCAATTTTAGCGTTGACCATTTCCATCCAAGCCTGTTGCCAAAGTGTTTGAGCTTCAAGGTAATTGGCTAAGGTTTCCATTCCGGCTTCGTAGCGGTTCCGGCTTGTTTTCATATTTTCTTCAGCCTCTTCCAACGAACGGAGCGTCAGGGCGACTTCCAATTCCGATTCGTCGCATTTATTTAAAGCCCGAACCGCTTCCATGTTCATTTTTTCACTTAGGTTATCTCGCTGTAATTTCATGATTTGCCTCTCTGCTTTGGCGGCGCGAACTTTATTTATGCCTTCGCCCCAATGAAAAATAGGGATTTTCACGGAAATCATAGCATAAAAAGACATCCGGTTAAACAGCGGAGCGCCGTTAAAATTCAATCCGTGCGTGTATCCGTAATGAGCTAAAAGACCTACATTTGGCAAAAATTCGCTTTGGACTAATTTTACCTGCCTGTTTTTCAATTCAATCTGTTTTTCCAAAATAGAATATTCAGGACGCGCAGTATAATCCACAGTATTGGACATTGTAGCGCTATTGCTTGCAACGTCTCTACGAAAATATTCATCGTCATCAAGCGTTTCGGAAACGGCAATGTCCGTTGTAAGTGGCAATCCTAAGGTTTGGCAAAGATTCATTCGCGAAAGGCGAATTGCATTTTCGGCTTGCAGCAACTGCAATTCCGCTCTATTTACCTGTACTTGCACTTTCAGAACATCGTTTTTCGGTTTCATGCCTGTTTCGTAAGCATTTTGAACATCGTGGCGAAGTTCTGCAACTACTTTTTGAAAGGCAAGGGCAACTTTTTTCAATTCGATGGTTTTCAGATGCGTCCAATATGCTTCGTCAGTTTGTACGATAATTTCCGCGCGTGTAAGATTTCGATTCAGGCGGGCAATATCTTTCCCTATTAACGACATTTTGTAAGCCGCCATGATTTTCCCGCCCGTGTAAAGCGGTTGCTCTGCTTGGATTCCGGCTGTATATAAGCCGTTTAGTTTTAAGTTGAGAGGCATATCGGGAAAATAAGCGTATTCTTTGAAAACAGGGTTGCCGTCTGCGCCGATAATCGGGTTTCCGTCGGGCATTGTTGCAATGTTAGGTTTCAGTTGTCCTGTTGCCGGATCCGGTACGTAAGTAGGCAAATAGCCTCCTTCTATGGTTTTATCCACGCTTGTATTGGAGAAAAGGTAAAGTCCGGTAAGGGATATTTTCGGAAAAAAGTTGGCAAAATAACTTTTTGATTCATAAGTTATTTTGTTTTCAGTTTTTTCGGCGATAGCGGACGCTTTGTTGTTTTGCAAAGCCATTTCGCGACATTGTGCGAGACTGAGTTTCTGTTGTGCATTAGCCGCAAGATAACAGAAAAACATTAGAGCCGGTAATATATATATTTTTTTCATTATTTATTTTGTTTTAATTTTTAATCATTCAGATTTGTTACCTACAGAATTAATCAATGCCGATTGGATATATTTTTCAAGATTTGTTTTACAAAGTCAGGTAATTTGATGTTTTTTTCTTTTGCTATTGATTTTATAACATCATAGTACTTAACTTCGTCATTATTCCACTGTAAATCAAGCCTTCGTATATCTTTTAATGCAATATGGCTATAATGTGTCGGGGCGCCCCAATAACATTTCATACATAAATCAATATTCTTATCCGTAATCCAATTGTTGCAATGCTCGCAGCTCCAAGATTTTGCTCTGTTACACGAACCACACAACAACATAAAATCTTCCATGTTCCGTTTTTTGGAAATGTCTCCGCTAACTTCATACGGAACTTTATGATCTACCTGTAAATATCTTTCTGCAAACTCGCCATTACATACGGCACATCTACCTCGCCATGCTTCATACAGCATTTTTTTGAACTCTTTTGGAAATGGTATTCTACCTTCAATTCTATTTGCCTTCAATTGTGTAATGTCGCCAAACTTATATGCAGCTATAGATTTACCGTCTTTTGATTTTACTTTGAATGTTTCCAGTGGAATACCTGCTTCACGCACATCTCGTGCCGCTCTTGGCGGATGTTTGTAACCATAAACGTTTTCTAAATCTTCCGTGGTAATGAATCCATATTGCATGATATGGTCAATAACAATCTTCGCTCGTTTGTTGTTAATAGACCGAATATGTTCTAAAAAAAAATTTGGATATGTTTGGCTTCTACTCATGCTGTTGCGAATAAATCATATTGGGTATACTGTTTTGTTACTGTTTTATCAACATCAATACGTTTTACAAGTGTCGGCGACAGATAGACGGCTTCGTATGTAAATTCTTTACGATTCAGCAGTGTCGCTTGCGATGAACGTCCTGCATTGATTTCTATTTTGGTTAAATTCAACTTGTCCGGTAGCGGATTCCCAAATGTTTTATTGCCCGTTCTGCCGTCAAAACTTAAAATATAGGGAATATTCCTCCGATTCAATTCATAAAGAGATATGATAAAATCATCAAAATCAATGTTGCCGGCATAATTGAAACCTCCGTTTTGCCCTGTCCCTTGATAGGGGGGATCCATATATACTAAATCATTAGCTGTAGCGTTATTAAGTATTAAAGAGTAATCTATTGAATATATTTTTGTTTTACCCTTTAAAAGTTGCGAAACTACTAAAATATCATCTCGCATCGTTTGAGGATTTCTTCCCAAACGTCTTTTATCGGGACTTTGATTGAAATTTCCCTGTGCATTGTAACGTACAGCCGCCTTCACGCATTTAGCCAAAAGAAATAACAGATATTCGGGTTGTCGGGTTTCATTAAACTTGTCTCTTATTTCATAATAATAGTTTTCTTCATTTCCATATTGTCCATGCCAAATATCATGATATCGCATTACAACATGTTGAGGCGTATTAATGATAGAATCCCACAATTTCATCAACGGCTCATTGATATCGTTGATAACAAAATGATTAGCCTTAAAATAAAAAGCAGAAGCAATAGATATGGCAGCAGAACCGGCAAATGGTTCGATAAGTCTGTCAAAATTATGAGGAAAATATCGTAATATTTTATCAGCTAAATTTCTCTTACTTCCCTGATATGGAATAGGATGCGGCAGCTTCATTTTATTTGTATTTTATAATGCAAAGGTAAAAATTTTGAACGAATAAAGCAGTATAAATGCAAAATTACGTTCTATTTAATTCTGCTTTTTGAAGAACCATTTACTTTAATTCCAAAAAATACTGCATACAAAACAGGTATAATAAACAAAGTTATCAGCGTTCCAAACAGCAAGCCGCCCATAATTGTTATTGCGCCCGCGCCAAACAAATCGTCCGTAACCAAAGGTATCATTCCGACAATGGTTGTCATCGAAGCCATCATTACAGGACGGAAACGTATGGAAACGCTGTCAAGCAAAGCTTTTACAGGTTCTATTCCCTGCGAAATCTGCAAAGCTATCTCGTCCATCAGCACAATGCCGTTTTTAATCATCATTCCCATCAAACCCAAGCTTCCTACGATGGCGACAAACCCAAAGGTTTTTCCGCTAAGCAGCATAGCTATAATCACCCCAATCATTATCAACGGAATACAACAGAAAATAATAATCGGTTTCCGGTAATCCTTAAACAGTAATATCAAAATGGTAATCATCAAAATGACGCCAAGCGGCAGGTTCTTGAAAAGATATTTCATGGCTGTGGAACTTGCGCGACGTTCGCCTTCCCACTGATATGAATAGCCTTCTGGAAGTTTTATTTTTTCCACTTCCGCAACAATGCTTTGGCGAGCGTCTTCTGCGCTGACCCCGAAAACCGGATTGGCTTGCGCCCGCATCGCCCGCTGCCCGTTGTAGCGGACTACTACAGGGTCTTCCCACACAACTTTAATCCCTTGCGTAGCTTGGCTTAATGGTACGCTGCTCATTACCGATTCAAGCAAATCTTCTTCCGAAACAAGTCCTGTCATCAATCCTAAAATGGTTTTTTTATTCACTTTATTTAACGAAGGCGTCATGCTGAAAACGGGCGAATTTTCTAAGGACTCGACAGGTTTACCGTTTTTATCCACGCATTTTACATATACCGTTTGACTGTGAGTTCCTTCATAGAACGCTCCGGCAGGAATACCGTCGGTGGCTGCAAGTATGGAAATGCCTACGTCCTGACGACTCAAGCCGATGTTGCGGGCTGCCGGTTGATTATAATCTACCGACAAAGTCGGCATTTTGGGTTCCCAATCCGAATTAATAAGAAAAATATCAGGACTTTTCCGCATAATTTCTTTGGCTTGAGCGGTTAAATCCCGCAAAACGGCAGGGTCAGGTCCATTGAATTGCAGTTCAATGGGATATTTTTTGTACATCAGGTTGTATCGTTTCAATCGCGCGTAGGCGTCGGGGTATCTTTCCGTCAAATAAGCCTGAATGTCTTTCATATTAGACAGCAAGTCTTTATGCGAAGTAAAATCGACAATCAATTCACCGTAGGAAAGCGAAGGGTCTGCCATGCTTCGCACTAAGTTGTAACGCGCAGGCGTAGCTCCGATGGAAGTGGTTACGTGCGTAACTTCTTTTCTACTAAACAGATAATCTTCAATTTCGGTTAAATCAGATTTTACTTTTGCACTGCTGGTTCCTTCCGGCAATTTATATTCGATATATAACTGGTCGTAATCCATGTCGGGAAAAAATCCCTGCGGGATAAAACGATAGCAATACGCGCCGAAAATTGTCAGTAAAACAGCTCCGGTAATGGTAATAGCTTTATGTCTAATTCCCCAATACAGAGTTTTTCGCAGCAGGCGGTAATATTTATTGTCGAACAAAGGCGCGGATTCTTTTTGCGGTTTTATTTTCAGCATATAAGCCGCTTGTATAGGCGCTTGCGTTAGCGCCAGCGCCCAACTCAAAAGCAGGGATACGGCAAGCACGATAAACAAATCGCGGACATAGATACCTGCCGTATCGGGCGACAGGAAAATCGGGAAAAAAGCAAGTATTGCAATCAAAGTTGCCGCCAAAAGAGGCATTCCCGTTTTTCGTCCGACAGCCGTCAGAGCTTCCTTTCGTTCTTTTCCGCGTTTCAAATCGACAAGAATACCGTCGATAATAACGATGGCGTTATCGACCAGCATACCCATAGCAAGTACAAAAGCCGCCAGCGAAACCCTTTGCAAAGTTCCGTCAAAAAAATTAAGAATAAAAAACGAGCCGATTACCACGACTATCAGACTGCAACCTATAATGATACCGCTCTTGAAACCCATCGTGAGCATCAGGATAAAAATAACGATAACCAAAGATTCGACAAGGTTTATCATGAAAGTATATATTGCATGGTTTACCCTTTCCGGTTGAAAAAATATTTTATTATATTCCAATCCTGCCGGAAAACGTTTGGCTTTCAAATCGGCAAGTTTAGTTTCCACCTGCTTGCCTAATTTGGTAACGTCCGTGCCTTTCATGGCGGCTATGGCAATCCCGACAGCCCGCTTTTTGTCGTAACGCATTTCGTTGCGGACAGTTTTTTCAGTTTGCTTGCTCACGCGGGCGATGTCTCTCAATCGCAACTGGTCGTCTTCATGTCCTTGCAACACAAGATTTCCAATATCTTCGACAGTACGGTATTTGTCATCTACCGCAATTCGGAGGCGGTCGTCGCCAATTTCGTAATAACCCGAATAAACGGTTTTATTCTGTCCGTTCAATGTAGAAAGGACTTCGGCAGGCAACACTCCGAGATTAGCCATGCGGTCTTCGTAAAGTTCAATTTCGATACATTCTTTCTGTTTGCCGTAAATATTTACCCGCGTAATACCTTCTATCGACTGTATTTCGCGTTTCACCAATTCGGCGTAATCGTTCAGTTCGCGGTCGGAAAATCCATCGGCAGTTAGCGCGTAAAACATTCCGTAAACGTCGCCGAAATCGTCCATTACAACGGATTTTCCGGCGCCTTCGGGCAAATTAGCCTGCGCATCAGCCACTTTGCGCCGCAGCATGTCCCAATGCTGTTCCACATCGCTGTTTTTCACCAAAGTCGAAAGATTAACCGTTATCATCGAAACATCGTTCATCGACTTGCTTTGAACGGCTTCGATGTCTTTCATTGCGCGTATGCTTTTTTCCAAAACATCGGACACTTCCATTTCTACCTGATGCGCCGACGCTCCCGGATAAGTTGTTATTACCAAAGCTTGCTTGACCATGATTTCGGGGTCTTCCAGCTTGCTCATGTCGTAAAACGATTTTGCCCCGCCAATCAACAGCACTACTATCAAAAAATGAATCAGCTTGCTGTTATTCAATGCCCATTTACCTACATCTTTCATCTAATTACTAACTACTAATTGTTAATTGTTCTCACAGCAGTCCTCCTACGTTTGTCGGCGATACGGGCGGCAATAATTTAACTTTTTCTCCTTCTCTCAGAGCGTGAACTCCGGCTGTAATCACTATTTCGCCGGCTTGCAATCCTTCGGAAATAACCAACGCTCCACTGTTAAGGATATTGTCTATTTTCACTTTTCGCGCGGATACGGTTTGAGTATTCGGGTTGTAAATCCAAACGGAAGATACGTCGTTTATCTCAAACAAAGCAGAGTATGGAATCCACACCAATTGCTGTTTTTCTGCTTTGTAACTAATCGAAACCATTGTTACCATGCCGGGCGAAGGTAAAGGTTTTTCATCGTCTTTAATTTTTAGACGCACGGTATAAAGCTGGTTAAGATTGGCTTTTTGAGTAATTCCTATCAAATCCAAGTGGAACGTTCTATCCGGATAAACATCTATCATACAACTGAATGATTCAAATTTATCTTTGTTTATAAATTCGGAAGCCGGAATATTGATTTCTACTTCTGGAACTCCTGTATTAATCATTGAGATGACTGGCGTACCGGCGTTTACCGTTTCATTCGGGTCGAAAAAACGCTTTTGTATATAGCCGTCAAAAGGAGCGAGCAGTTTGGTATCTGTCATGGCATTTTTGTGCGCGTTATATTTGGCTGTGATTTGTTTCAAGCCATAATTAGCTTTGTCGTAATCGTTTGGCGTGACGCTGCCTTGCTCGTATAGTTTTATTACTCTTTCGGCTTCCGCCTTGATTTGCCTGTATTCGGCTTCTGTGGCAGACAGTTGCGTTTGGTAATCCCGCGAATCCATTTCGGCAAGAACTTGTCCTTTCTTGACATAATTTCCGGTGGCGACATATATTTTAGCAATCGGACCGGCTACCCTGAAAGATAGATTTACTTCGGAAGCCGCCTTTACTTTTCCGGGGAAAACGCTTTGCTGTTTTTCGCCTAAAACGCGCACCGTATCGGTTTTTACAGTATGTATAACCTCTTCGCTTGATTTTTTTTGCGAGCAGGCAAAAAACAAAAC
>JAIRPX010000316.1 GCA_031256775.1 Dysgonamonadaceae bacterium | reverse complement strand
TGAAACAATAATTCTTGTAGGATTTACAATTCTTCTATATCATCATCGACTTTAGACGGTTGCACTAAATCTAAAATCATATCCAAAAATCCTGTGTTCTTGTAGAAATAATTTGGATTGTCTTTCATCTTTTCTTCTATGACGTAAAATCCGTAATTTGCGTACTGTTCCATTGTATTTTTTAGCATATCAACGGCTTGACTGTCGGATATATTTCCTTTTTCAAGGGCAATTAAATCCAAGTCAGTTTTTGCCACTAATGCCGTAAATATATAATCGCGCAATTTGGGGTATGCTTTCCTGAACTTTTTAGAATCCAAATTTCCTCAATATTGAATGGGTTGTCCCAATGTTTTAGTGTCGCTTGCTAATTCACGTTTTTTGTCTGCATAAAGCCCTACAAAGAAAGCGTAAATATAGAGTTCGTACGTTTTTCCTTTCGCCTCGCGTAATTCTGACGAGCCAACACCATAATCGGTAAAGAGTCGCAAAAGCTTTTCTTCAAAATGGGTTTCAAATTTTGGATTTCGTTTAGCCCAAATATCATATAAATTTTCTGTTGCCATATTTTTTACTTTATGAAAGTTATTTTTGTTTGAACGGTCGATAAATCGTCTTTGTCAAACGGTCGCTGTTTTTCAATACGATTTATGGTACAGTGTAATTTATCTATTACCTCGTCCGGTAATTTGCCTTTATCATTTAAGAAACTCTTTGTGAATATGATACACTGTTTCTTTATATCGGAAATCACGTTGAAAAAGTCGCTCTCTTTTTGTGGTGCGAATGAACTTGTTGGCGCGTCGAAGATAAGCGGATAATCGTTTTCACGCTTTATGGTCGTTAGTTCCGAAACAGCAAACAAAACCGACATATACATTGTTGTTTCCAATGCCTGATTGGGACTTGCAATGAAAGTGCCGTTTCTGTCTTCCAACTTGATTTTCAACTTCTTTTCAATCCTGTCTTCGTAAATACGGATTATTCCTGTAAAATCGTCAATATTCAGTTTGGCAAGATATTCATTTGCCTTTGCTTCCAAAAGGGCGAGAAATTCTTTTGTATTTTTCTCTTTCGCGTATTTGAAAGCATTTTGTATTTTTCCAAAGGCAGTATAAATTTTGCGGTAAGTATTTGCCGTTGAAGTTTTTCCGAGTTCATCGTATGCTTTTTGAACACCATTTAATTGCTGTTCAACAGTTTTTTCTTCTATTTCAAGACGGACAATTTCTTCTTTTGCTTTTTCTTTGTTTGTCCACCAATTACTAATATTTTGATATGCGTTTTTTAATTCATTTTCTGTTAAACCCTCATTCTAAGCCAATAATTTGCGTTTATCGTCTTCTGCACTCTCAATTTCTCTTTGAATTTTTTGCGACTCAAATCTTTTTGCATCATTAAGTTCTATTTGTTCGCGGATTTCTTGCTGTAACTTGTTAATTGTTTCAATATCATTACCTAAACTTATACTCTGTTTGTTTAAAGCATCAATAAAATCATTCGGGAATAACGATTTTTCTTCTTCCTCGTCTTTGGATTGCTGACTTTTAATGAGCGTATCAAGTTTATTAAGCATAAAGTTGTAAGCATCGCTTCCTTTTTTTGCCTCGCGACCGCAAACCTTACAAAATTCGTCGCTCAGCATTTCTTCCATTGATTTTGCGTCCGGAATATACGGCGGGAGTGGAATTATGCCTTTTGCCAATTCTAAAATTGTCTCTTTCTTGCTATTAGCTTTTAAAAATTCATCTTCTTGTTTTCGTTTTTCTCTACTTGCTTTCGATACTTTATCTTGAAATTCTTTGAAAATATTAGAAAAACCACATAAAATCCAGTAATCATCAAGAAGTTTTATAGTGTATTCGTCTTTAATAAATCCCTCTACTTTACTTTTCTTTTCGGTTAAAGACTTCAACCTGTCATTTATTTGGATTAACTGTTCGCTGGTATCTTTGCTGTTTTCTAACTCTTCTAATTTACTTGAATAATCAGTAGCATTTTTCCTGTTATTGCTTAATTGAGTGCGAATATCGTGTAATCTGTTTCTTAACGTATTAAGTTGAGAACTTAATGATTTTTCCTGCGTTTCGTTCGATTTATCCGCTTTCATTGCTTTTTCGTATGCCTTACGCGATTCTTTTTCAGCGAAATCAGTGAATCTCAAATTATCATCATCGCCGGTATAGTAAGGGTCGAACTGCCGAATGTTTGAGAATGTATCAATCAAGTATTCCAAAGCATCAGGATTATTAAAAACATTGAGGTTTTTTTCGCCTTTGAACAGGCAATATTTGCGGATTGCCGCTTCAAAACAGCGGTCTAATAGTGTACCACCCTGAATCCTCGTGCGTTCAGAGCCGTCAATGCACCAACCGTTGAATTGAAAATTGTCTGTTTTCAATTCGTTGTTTTGCTTTTGAAATGAGAACGATTTTTCAACGATTTTCTCGCCGTCGTGTTCAAAAGTCATTGATACTTTTACTGTATCACTTAAAAAATCGGACAGTTCTGCAATTTTCTTTTCGGAAATCAGGCGACGGTCTATGTTTTGCCTTGTGGTGTCAAACAGCCATTCCAACGCCTCAAAGAAGGTCGTTTTACCATCGCCATTATCGCCAATAAACAGCATTAAGCCATCGTTGAACTTAACGGTGTTTGAACCATAGTAACTTCTAAAGTTTTCTATCGTAATTTCTTTGACATTCATAATAGATTCTGATTTAGATAGTTAAAAACTTCATTGTAAATTTCCTTTTTGTTCCCGTTATACAATCCGATTCCGCTAATACCGCGAATGATTTTTGCAACAGCCACGACGACAGGGTTGTCTGATTGCAAAGCGTCTAAAACGCTTTGATAATCGGCGGCGTTGTATTCGTAAAACGAACTTAAATTGTTGTCCGACAGAACTAACTGCAACATTTTATCTTCGTTACTCATTGTGATATAAATTTAAGTTATAATGATTCATCGTATCTAAAAGCACATCAACGGTATGCGAACTGTTTTCGGACAGTAAGGAAAAGTTATTTACCCGTTCTAATTCCTTTTTCAGCATACTGCGTTCCATTTCGTAACTGTCGCTGTTTGGATTCACTTCGGGAATTACCACCAAATCGTGAATGTAAGCAAATTGCTTATCGGGGTGCTGGCGTAAAATTCTACCGCGCCGCTGAACAAACTGTCGCGGATTTCCTGTGCTTGTACAAAATATTGCTAATTCGGCTCTCGGCACATCAACGCCTTCGTCGAGACATTTCATTGAAGTTTTTACCGATTGTTATTTTTCCACGTTCCATAATGATATGTTTTTATTTGTTGTTTGATTATCAGAAAGTTCGTATTTGCCTGCAATCCTCTTTTCAAGTTTAGTCATGTCCTCGTTGAGTTTAGTTCGTGTAACTTTCGCATATATTTGGGTAGTTTTTACAGACTTGTGCCCCATCATTTGACTTAATGTTTCAATCGGGATTCCATTGGTCAGGCAAACCGTTGTTCCGAACGAGTGCCTGCTTTGATGCCATGTAACCCGCTTGTCTATCCCCGCTGCTTTGGCAATGCTCTTCAATTGTATATTCAGGTTTTCTTTCGTCCTTATTTTAAATACTTTTCCATCTATCCCTGCAAATTTGCTATCCCTGTACTTATCAATAATCTGACTTGGAATATCCAATAATGGGATATAAGAGGCTGCGCCTGTCTTTCTGCGGTTAATGGCTATCCAACGGCTACCGTCTTCATTTATCTGTATGTTCTTATATCTCAAATCTTTCAAGTCCGAATACGAAAGACCGGTAAAGGTTGAAAACAGGAACATATCACGAATGAAGGTTGTTGATGCTCGTCTAAAATCTGTTTTCATTAACCGTTCCAATTCTTCCCCCGATAAATACCGGCGATGCTCGATAATTTTTTCCTGTGTAAAATCAAAAATGGGTCTTGTCGTAACAATCCTCTGTTAAATCCTCTTTTGACGGTTGTTCGTAATGGTGCAATAAACGAATGAACAGACCATGCCGACAATTGCAAATCTACTTTCAGATAATAGGCATAATCTTCAATCAGTGCAATATTCACTTTTCCAAACGGAATATCATCTACTCACAATTTCTCTTTCAGGAAGTTTTTAAAATGTTGGTAGCCTTTACAGTATTGAATATAAGTATTTTCAGCGTTTTTTATTCCAATACCTTTTTCCTTCTCTTCCAAAAAGTTAGAAAACTCCTGCATAACAGTATTTTGGTGTGTTCCAATGCCTCGAAGTGCATTTTTAAGCATTTCGGCAGTAACAAATCCTTTATTTTCCAACATATTGCGATAATGCTTTTCTACTTCCATTTTGTGGTTCTCTATTTGTCTATTGACAATTAGACTTTCACTTGATTTACTGACAACCTTTCCTGAACTCGCATCCCAATTGGAAGGCAAAATTTCCAATCCGGTACTGAAAGCAGTATTTTCGCCGTCAATGCTTATTCGCCCGAGTATCGGACATTTGCCCGATTTTTTTGTTTTACTTGTATTGATGTAAAACAGGATGCTAAATGTACTTCTATTTGTTTGCATGATTTTGATTTTTAATTAATGATTAACAAAAACATATTTGTCCGAAATCCGGGCAGATAACAGCTTCATGTCGCTGCCGATTTTTTCACGGTTAACGTGCGCGTACCTCTGTGTCGTTGAAATATCCGTGTGTCCGAGCATTTTTGATACGCTTTCGATTGGAACGCCCTGTGATAGGCAAACCTGCGAGGCGAAAACATGGCGGCTTACATGGAATGACAGAGGTCGGA
>JAIRPX010000167.1 GCA_031256775.1 Dysgonamonadaceae bacterium | reverse complement strand
GATTTAGAATTTATTCTTACATTTGTAAATCGTAAAGTAATAACAGGACTAATACAAAAATGTCAAGTTATAGCAGGACATAGACAAATAATCTGTAAAGTTTTTTTAGGACGAGACAGCAAACAGTTTTCAGTTTTCAGTTTTCAGTTTTCAGTTTTTATACTTTACGCGATTTAATTTTGTGCAACGTCATTGTGAGCGTTAGCGAAGCAATCAAGTTGTAAATAAATAGATTGCTGGATTGCTTCAGGCTTCGCCTTCGCAATGACGATGCCCGCAGAGTATAGTTTTTAGTTTCAGCGCTTGATTGCTTCGCTAATGCTCGCATGACGTTTATTTCATGCTCTTTAATTCGTAATTACAACCCTAACTCCTTCGCTATGGCAGCTCATTTCAGGGGCATACATGTTTTGCAAAGTGGTTATGCCGTTTGAGAATGTGCCTGCATTGTTGGCGCGGACATCGTACTCGAAGACATACGTTCCTTTTGTCATTAATTCGAAAAAGAAGTTGGTAGCGGCGTCGTGAGTGCTTTCGTAATAGGCGCAACCGTTTTGATATTTGTAACCGCTCAACACGTTAACCGGCTCAAAGCCTGCCGCCCGCATATCTTTGATATGAATATACTGCATATCACGGTCAATATGAATTACAAGGCGCACCGTTACCAAATCGCCAACGTTAAACGTTTCGGCAGACATTAATTTTTGTCCGCTGTCGGTATTCTTTTTCAAAAACATCGATTTTTCCATTTTCACATTGCTGTCTGCAGAAGTTATTTTGTCTAAATTCTCAAAATATTGCCAATACATTCCGCCCCACATCGTGCCAGGAGAGTTTTTCTCAACTTTTATGACGGCTTTGTCGGGGGTGATTTCATCGCCTTTCCACGAAGTTTTAATGTAGCCTGCCAATGCCTCTGCCCCTTTTATTGTAGGGCTATAAACCAAAACTGAATCTGATTTTTCGTCAAAATAAGGCATATCTTCAATCAGTTTTTTGCCAGCCCAAACTTTCACGCCTTCCTCCGCATTTGTCCAGTCTTTGCCGAAATTCATCAGTGCATAAACGGCATCTGTGGTGGCTTTGGTACTGTTCCAAGCATTTGTCTGGCGGTTTTTAATAAGCCAAATTTTCATTTCTTCAATTTCTTTCAAATAAATGTCCATATTAATATCGCCTGCTTTTGTTTCTTTATGTCCGATTTCTGCAAACGCCTCTATAGCCTTTGTTTGCGTTTCCACAGGCGATTGATACCAATGCCAGCCCGCACGGTTATCTTTCCAATACATACCCATTTCATCGCTTTCGACAGACGTTTCGAGAATATTATTTAGAATATTTTCTGCCGATTGCCTAAAATTATAACGCAATAAAGTTGTGGCAATCATTGCCTTATTCTGCAAATCATAATTTTTAAAATATCCTGCAATATTTTTGTTTATGTCGTCGAGATATTTTTTTGCCTCTGCGGGCAATGGATATTTTTCTTTCCAAAAACTGCGAACATAATAATAATGTATAAAACTTTTGCCGTCTATTTTTTCGCCGTATTTTTTAATATTTTCCTGCTGACGTTTTATTTCTTTTACCTGCTCGGCGTCAATGTATTTTATTGATTTTTCGATTAAATCTTTTAAACCTAAATCTTTCAAACCTGTTATGTTTTTAAAACCTAACAGGTTTTGAAGTTGTCCGAAACCCTGCACGATATGCTCGGTAATATACACGCTCGACTGCCCGCCGTCAAACCAAGCAAAACCGCCGTCAGCATTTTGGCGTTGAATGAGTTTTTGCTGCGCCGCCGAAAATTCCTGCGACATTTTGTTTAAATCGAACATCAATGCTAAACGTTTGCGCTGCTCTGTTTCGTTTTGAGCATCGCGCACCCAAGGCGTTTCTTCAAGAAGAATATTTTTTAATTCTTCGTTTGCCTCTAAACCTGCCAGGTTTTCAAAACCTAACAGGTTGTTCCACGCATCAAAAACCTGTTTTATTTTCGGGTTTTGATTGAGAATGTGCGTTGATAAAATATTGCCATACAGACGGCTGAAAATCTGTTCGCTACATTCGTATGGGTATTCGCGCAGATATGGCAGCGACATTACCGCAAGCCACAGCGGGTTTGTGGTGAGTTCCAACGACAAATTAAAATTCTGCAATGTATTTGATTGATTTTTCGTCAATTTTTCCATTGTAAATGTTTTTGTCTGCCCCTCTTTTGCAAAAATCGGCATTGTTTCCGTAACCAACATTCGGTTGGTGAGAACAGGCAAAACGCCGCTTTCACCATCTTCAAAATAATCATCAAAATCGCCTTTTTTCTCATTCCATTTTCCGCAATTTGCAACAATCGCATATTCAATCATTTGCATATTTTCAGGAACTTTGAATGTCCAACGGACTTCTGCATTTTTATTTTTTTCAACCGAAAATTCCTTTGTGCCATAATTGGAAGTAAAAAAATAAGTATCGTCTTTTGTTCCATTCAAATAATCTTTCAATATCAAACTGACTTTGCCGTTTTCTAAATCCTTCCCCGACAGATTATTTATTTTTGCCGAAATCGTCACCTCATCGCCTTCTCTTAAAAATCGCGGAACATTCGGCACTACCATTAACTCTTTCTGCGTTTGGGCGTAAAATTCGGCTGTGCCGTTGTGCAAATCCTGCGTGTGAGCCAACACAAGCAGCTTCCACTCTGTAAGCGCTTCTGGCGAAGTAAATTGAAGTTTCACATCGCCGTTTTCGTCTGTGTAAAGATTGGGGTAGAAAAAGGCGGTTTCCTGCAAATTCTTACGGATTTGCACATCTTGTAGAGGCAGAGCGCTCGTCTCAATATCAAAATCGGAAGCTTCGGACGGCGCCTCAAACGCCACCGTATTGCTGTATTCTGCTGAAACTCCCTCCACTTTTCCAGTCAGTACGCGATCAATTCCGTAAGCGATAATGTCTTCCTTTTCTTCAATTACATCATTAGTTGAAATACCTTTTGCTGCAGATTTCATAAGCATATCTATGTTGCCGTAACTCTGACCGGCTACTATTTTACCTCCAAATAGCATATTTCTTCTGCCGTAACCGATTTCCATATCTTTTAAATCAGGAAAATTCGGAATATTATATTTCAAATTTTTATAATAAGGACTCAGAGTCATACTCTCGTCGCCGAAGCCTAAAATATTTACGGTATTGTACAACCGTCCATAAACTGAATAGGCAAACGGCTGAAAGTAAAACTGATGTTCGGCAAAAGCATCAAGCGAGGCATCGTACATTGTTGCCAAAACCTCCGCCAGCCCCTCCCCTGCCCTACTCACAAGGGATGGATTTATTATATCTCTGTCTGCACCCGAAATTGTGAGTTCCCACGTTTCCGGTTCGGCAGGTTTAAGTTTATCCCTGAATGTTTTCGTGCTGATTTTCAAGTCCATTGGTTTGTCTTTTACCGAAATAGGAAACCGGAACTGCTTGAAGCCATTTTCTGCGACAAGGCAGGCATTTACGAAAAGTCCGTCTGTAATATGCTGTAAAGAAGCTATTAATCGCTTTTCTACGGGAACGTCTTTTTTCAATTGAATAACCTGATTTTCAATCCATTTACCGTTACTTTCTATGTTGAGAATTGCCGTTGCATCGGGCAAATCGGAAACAAGCGAAATTTTTATTTCCTCGCCAACCTGATAAGATGTTTTATTGGCGTTTGCCGAAAAGAACTCATTATCAGTGGATTTTTTTGTGTTGTCGCCAAGAATTTCAACGATCTGCGATGTTTTAATTGTATCTTTTCCAAAAAACGTAAATGCCTCTACCGAATAAAAACCTTTTTCAATCTTTTTATTCAAAACAACATTTTCCGATTTTTCGGTATCAAAATCGAATGTTTGTGTTTTGCCTTTTTTCCATTTGTAGGGTTGGGTTTCGTCTGCCGAATATGGCAAATGCGGAAAAAATTTTACAAATTCCTGGTAATCATATATTTGATAATCAATATTTGATTTATTATTATCATAATAACGACGCGGCGTGATGCCGGCAATTTTATTCGGCAAAATAACCCTGTCGGGCGCTATAAGTTGAGTTACTGTGATTTGCCCCGCCGAATGTTCCGTTACGCCGTTAAGATTTGTAGATTTTATGCCGATTTTAGTAAAGTCCTTTTGAAGTGTTTTTTGCGGAACGTTTAATATCAAGTATTTAGGCAAATCGCCGATTGTAACTGTCTGCGTTGCCGTATGCGTTTCGCCGTTGACGTCGGTAACATCGGCAACAATTTTGTACTGATATGTGCGATATTCATTCGGTTTTTGGGCTTTTTTCGGCTTTGCAATAAATGAAATTTCAAATTTGCCTTCGCTGTCCGTTTTGGTTTCATCCTGCATAATTGTTTCATTTACAGGATTTACCGGCGGCAGCCACCAATATCGGTAAGGAAATATTTCGAGCCTTTCCACGCGATATACGACTTTTGCATCACTTATTTTTGCCCCAGCATAACTTTCGGCTTTTCCCGAAGTTTTAACCTCGTTTTCAAGCGTAAATTCGCCCTTTAAACTGTCCATAACCACCTCAAACTTAGGACGTTTGTATTCTTCCACACGGAAAAAATTCGTATCGCCACCCAAAGGCGAATGTAATGTATAAACACCTGTAAGTCCGTTTGCTGGCAAAACAAATTCGCCAAAAACAGAACCATAATCGTTGGTAGTAAGTTCAAGTTCTGCAACATTCTGATTATTAGCATCCCGCAACTCTATTTTTACCTTTCGATTTTTAAGAATCTCAGCCTTGTTTTTCGTTTTTGAATACAAAATTCCCTTGAAATAAACAATTTGTCCGGGTCGGTAAATTGCCCTGTCAGTAAAGATATCAAACTCAATATTTGTTTCACCGTAATTGTCCGTAGAATAGTTGTTAGCATTTAACGGAATGTAAGTTTTCGATTCTGAATTAAATAAAAAGCATTTTCCATAACTGCCTTTATCTGACTGCATTACAACAAAAATACCTTTATCATCGGTTTTGTTGCTGATTTGTTCAGTATTTTTGTTCTGATAATTATATTTAAAAAAACTTATTACCTTGTTAATCAGCGGTTTTCCTGTTTTCCTGCTCAATAACTGAAAAGAATTGTTGCCCAAATTTACCATCGCCCAGTTATGCACCGAAAAATACATTTCGTTATTCATATTTTCCGTGCCTCTTGTAGACTTTGTAAAATTCTGATTATTAGACACTTCAATACAATAATTTCCATGCGAAAGCCCGTCAATTTTAACAATGGTTGAATGAGGGGAAAAATCGTTAAATTTCCGAAGTTCCCACTTTCCAAGTTTTACAAGTTCACCCTTTTGGTTGGTTATATTCCCATATTTTCCAATTTCCTGTACATTTGAGAAAATTCTGTAATACACTTTATCACAATTTGTTGCCGAAACAGTAACGGCAATAGGCGCGTTGGGCAAAGAAGTTTCGTCAATATGCACTTGTAAATTCGGCGTTTGCAATTCCTGCATTAACGACTGGCAATTTACCGCCCATTTATCTGAATAATTGGCATTTACCATCTTACAAATATCAAAAGCATCGCCATTCCTGCCCGAATTGCGATAAATTTCGGAAACTTTATAATAAAGGTAAGCAGAAAACGGCTCTGATTTGTACTGTTCAGCGAGGGTTAATATTTGCGTTGCATCATTTTCAATTTCCATCAATTTCCAATTCAAAAACGCCGATTTGTCTTTATCATTTGCGTGAAAATCAGATAGTTGAGTGATATAATGATTTTCAAGCGGTTTTGAAGTAATATTCAATTCTCTTACAATCGTTTCTATTTCGTTGTTTTTCAAAAAATTCACAAAACGCATCGACAGCACGTCAAACAACGTTGGAAATAAATCAATATCTTCTGTCGAAGTCAAAATTTGTTTAAAATTTGCAGTTTTGGCATTTTTCAAAATTTCGGGATTTTCCAGCGAAATTCGGTACAAACCAAACGCCTTGTTTCTTAATTGCCGCGTACTCCACTCTGCAATATCATCGGGCGGCGTTTCGAGTTCGGTGATATTGTGGCGTTTCCACTGCGTATTCTGCGCATATTGCTGATACAGATTTGCCAAAAGCGACTGCAAAACGGCGGTCGTTGTTTCTAAATCTGTCAGGTTTTTGAAATCTGACAGGTTTTCTTCAAAATTTCCAATCACAAGTTTGTACGCAGCTTCTGCGTCTTCCCGCGTCTGTTGCAATATTTGCTGCTGAAAAACGAGTGTGCGGACAATTTCGGGCGCATTTTTGTCTTTTTTTGCCTGCTCGTAGATTTCGTTTACTTTGGGCAAAAGGGATTTAACATTGCCTGCGTCGGCAGACTGTTCGATTTCTTTCCAATTTTTTTCGTATGGAAAGGTTTGAGCGCTCACAGACAGCGTGAGCAGGATTAACGGAAAAAAGATGAAACGTTTCATATACTTATTCGCCAATAATTTTTACTAATACTTTTTTTCGACGTTTACCGTCAAATTCAGCGTAGAAAATCTGTTCCCACGTGCCAAAATCAAGTTTTCCGCCGGTAATTGCAACTACAACCTCGCGTCCCATTATCGAACGTTTCAGGTGAGCATCGGCATTGTCTTCGCAGGTATTGTGCCTGTATTGACTGTAGGGCTTTTCAGGAGCGAGGCGGTCAAGCCACACATCCATATCGTGATGCAATCCGCTTTCATCATCATTGATAAACACGCTTGCGGTAATGTGCATGGCGTTGACCAGCAGCAAACCTTCGCTGACGCCGCTTTCAGCCAGACATTCATTAACTTTCTGAGTGATATTAATGAACGCCCTCCTTGAAGGCGTTTTAAACCATAATTCTTTGCGATAGGATTTCATATTGTTTTATTTATGATTTCGAGTAAAAATTTATTTTTAATCCAACTTTAATACTGCAAGAAACGCTTTTTGTGGAACTTCCACATTTCCAACCTGTTTCATTCGTTTCTTACCTTCTTTCTGTTTTTCAAGCAGTTTTCGTTTACGGCTGATGTCGCCTCCATAACATTTTGCTGTAACATCTTTGCGAACAGCCTTAATTGTTTCACGGGCAATGATTTTCGCGCCAATAGCTGCCTGTACAGCAACATCGAATTGTTGACGGGGAATCAGTTCTTTGAGTTTTTCGCACATCCGGCGACCAAAACCGGCTGCATTGTCGGCATGAGTAAGCGTTGAAAGCGCATCCACCTGTTCTCCATTTAGCAAAATATCAAGTTTAACTAATTTGGAAGGACGGTAATCATGCATGTGATAATCAAATGAAGCATAACCTTTTGATATGCTTTTAAGTTTATCGTAAAAATCAATAACTATTTCACCCAAAGGTAGATCGTAGATAATCTCAAGCCTGTCGCCGGAGATATAATCCTGTTTAACAAGAATGCCGCGTTTCCCAAGACACAAAGTCATTATCGGACCAATATAAGTGGCGCTGGTAATGATTGACGCCCTGATAAAAGGTTCCTCTATGTGATCAATCAAGGTTGGCTCTGGCAAACCGGCAGGATTATGGACTTCCTTGCAATTCCCCTGTTTATCATATACATTATAGGAAACATTGGGAACTGTCGTTATAACGTCCATATTAAATTCCCTGTCTAATCGCTCCTGGATAATTTCCATGTGAAGTAAGCCTAAGAAACCACAGCGAAACCCAAAGCCCAGAGCAATAGACGATTCGGGCTGAAACGTCAGGGAAGCATCGTTTAACTGCAACTTTTCCAGAGAAGAACGAAGATTTTCAAAGTCCTCGCTTTCAATTGGATACAAACCGGCAAAAACCATTGGCTTTACTTCTTCAAAACCGTCGATTGCCTGATCGCAGGGACGCTTGATATGTGTAATCGTATCGCCTACTTTCACCTCTTTGGAGGCTTTGATGCCTGAAATAATATATCCCACGTCGCCGCATGTAACTTCTTCGCGTGGCGACATTTCCAATTTTAAAATACCTACTTCATCAGCCTCGTATTCTTTCCCTGTTGCAACAAATTTAACCAAATCGCCTTTCCGAATCGAACCGTTAACAATTTTAAAATACGCTATAATTCCACGAAAAGCATTAAATACAGAATCAAAAATCAACGCCTGAAGCGGCGCGTCAGGATCGCCTTTTGGAGCCGGAACTCGTTCAATGATAGCGTCTAATATATTGTAGACTCCTTCGCCTGTTTTACCGCTGGCGCGGATAATATCGCTACGATCGCAGCCCAGTAATTCGATAATCTGGTCTTCTACTTCATCAGGCATTGCGCTGGCTAAATCTACCTTATTTAAAACAGGAATAATTTCCAAATCATTATCCAGCGCCATATACAGGTTTGAAATTGTCTGTGCCTGTATTCCCTGAGCGGCGTCCACAATCAGCAAAGCGCCCTCGCAAGCTGCAATTGAACGGGAAACTTCGTATGAAAAATCCACATGACCCGGAGTATCAATCAAGTTAAGGATATACTCCTGTTCTTTATAAGTATATTTCATCTGAATGGCATGGCTCTTGATGGTGATTCCACGTTCCCGTTCAAGTTCCATATCATCCAGCACTTGAGCCTGCATGTTTTTTCCTTCTACCGTTTGTGTGTACTCCAACAATCTGTCTGCAAGCGTACTTTTCCCATGATCAATATGGGCTATGATACAAAAATTTCGAATATAATTCATTTGATAATAATTTATTAGTAAATAGTAAACAAGTAGACAAGTAAACAAGTAGACAAGTTGTAAGTAAACGAGTGAACAAGTTGGTGATTAAACATGTTGACAAGTAAACAAGTACATTGCTTTACCTGTCAACTTATAACTTCTTGAAATTGATTCTTCGTCACTGTTTGCATAAAATATACATTACTTTAATTGTCAACTCATATACTTTGTACGGTATGGTTTGCATCGTCATTGCAAAGGCGCAACCTGAGGCAATACAGTAATCTATTTATTTACAACTGGATTGCTTCGTTAACGCTCACAATGACGTTGCACAAAATTAAACCACATAAAGCATAACTCGTCTACTTATCAACTCGTCTACTCGTCTACTTATCAACTCGTTTACTCGTTTACTCACAACTTGTCTACTCGTTTACTCTCATTTACTGCCCCGCAAAGTTACAAGAAATTTCCAATATTAACGCAAAAATGCAGCAGCCTTATTAAATAAGTTGTAAAAACATTGTTGAACTATTTCCGGCGACACACGGTTGTGAAGCGGGAAAGGCGTTTGATGCGAATACTCGTAGGGGAAATCCCATTCCTCCAGCATATCAGGTGCATATACTTTGCCAAAAGCCTCTTCCACGCCGATTGTAGGTATAACTGTGTCCTTTTTTAATGTAATAGCCCTGATACGATTACGGTTACGTGCCTCGCTAAAAAACGCCTCCCTGTGTTCGCGGTATATACTAAATGACAGCATGGATTTAAATGACCTTGTCATAAAATCTTCACCTTCATCTGGAAATATCTTTTTATTATCTACAAAATCGTTCAAGAAATAATTATGCAAGCGATGAAAAGATTCCTGATCCATTATATCGCGCGAATTTCCGTTCATCCGGTCAAATAAAGAGCCTCCACAAAACATAAACAGACGGCAGTCGGATGTTAAACGCTCAGGATCAGCCAGCAGTAACACTTGAGACAAAAAAGCGCCAATCGAATAGGCAAATATATTAACCGACGTGTTTTCCATAAATAGAGGATGCGAACCATTTTTTATTTCCTTTATCAATTGCCACAAATTAAAAAGCGATTCCCGACCGGAAACATAAAACCGGATTGGATTCTCGGACAAACGACTGCTCAGCGCCAAATTAGCAAATGTGGAATTGTGAGCAAATTTTTCTTTTCTGGAATCTACGTATGGCAAAAGAATACGTGGATTGTACCAGCTGGCTGGCGTACGATTCATGTGGAAAGCAATTGGAAACAAAATGACAGCGCGATTAGTTGACAGAGCCAGATGTTCCGCCCATGGAAGATATTTTTCCCACTTGCGCTCGTTTAATCCATGCAACAGCAAAATCGCCTTGTCCACACGCTCTGCGCCTTTCGGAACAAAAACCTGATAGGCAAATCTTTTGTTTTCTTCAACCTGGTCGTCAGGAACAGAACAAAATCTTGCAGGCGGTATAAACTGTTGAATTTGTTTAATCTCTTTGTCGCCCATACGCTGATTAAAGAAAAACGGTCGCATTTCCAGCGACATATCGTCTAATTCTACTTTCAGTTCGTATGTAAACAAGGATTTTAATTTATCGAATCGCTCAATAAAACGCATAATCAGTGGATTAAAATTTAAAAATATGAATCATTTTTTACTGCAAACCAACAACATTAATCTATCCGATCCAAAAAAAAGGGTTTTAACGAGCCTTTAAGGGACGAAATTTTCTATTCAGGGACGAAATACGCCTATTTGTGGTGAAAAAATTAAAAACTAAAAACTAAAAACTATTTGCTGGTGCGGCTTTGTACTTTCATGCCTTCGTGCTTTCGTACTTTCGCGCCAGCACGTTCATCGTCATTGCGAGCGTTAGCGAAGCAATCCAGCAGTGAAAACTGAAAACTGAAAACTAAATAAATGCAATAGTGATATTTTTTACAGCATTTCCTAAATTTATATCCAAATCTAAACTTTTTTATTTTTTTATACCTCAATTGCATAATATAATTGTCATTTATATACAAAGTTCAAAAAAAAGTATTATCTTTGCAGCCAATTTTATAACCAGGCGTTGGTTTTCAATGGTATATTTATGAATTTAAATGCACTAACAGCGATATCTCCGGTGGATGGCAGGTATCACGATAAAACAGTTTATCTTTCTGGCTATTTTTCAGAATTCGCCCTGATAAAATTCCGGATACTTGTGGAAATAGAATACTTTATTGCTTTATGCGAGTTACCTCTTCCTCAATTGAAAGCAATAAATAATATTGAATTTTGTCATTCCCTGCGGAATATATATAAGGAATTTACTTTAAGCGATGCAGAAAAAGTAAAGGAAATAGAACATACAACAAATCACGACGTAAAGGCAGTTGAATATTTCATCAAAGAAAAATTCAACAGTTTGAATTTATCTGAATATAAAGAATATATCCATTTCGGATTGACTTCACAGGATATAAACAACACTGCTATTCCATTGTCTTTCAAGGAAGCGCTAAACAATGAATATTATCCTTTGCTAAATAAATTTATTGATATTCTGGAACAGTATGCCTGCGACTGGGAAGCTATTCCAATGCTGGCAAAAACGCATGGGCAACCGGCGTCGCCCACTCGCTTGGGAAAGGAAATCAGGGTGTTTGCAAGCCGTTTGAAACAGCAGCTTATTTTGTTGCAACAAACGCCTGTTTCTGCAAAATTTGGAGGCGCAACGGGTAATTTCAATGCACATCATGTTGCTTATCCCAATATTGACTGGAAACAGTTCGGAGATAAGTTTGTGAAAGAAAAACTTGGTCTCATTCGGGAAGAATATACTACTCAAATATCAAATTACGACAATATGGCTGCTTTGTTTGATGGCTTGAAACGCATCAATACAATATTGCTGGACTTGTCGAGGGACTTCTGGCAGTATATTTCTATGGAATATTTCAAACAAAAAATAAAAGAAAACGAAATTGGCTCGTCGGCTATGCCGCATAAAGTGAATCCAATTGACTTTGAAAATGCAGAAGGCAATTTAGGAATTGCCAATGCTGTTTTTGAACATCTGTCGGCTAAATTGCCTGTTTCGCGCTTACAGAGAGACTTAACGGATTCTACTGTTTTACGAAATATTGGAGTACCGTTAGCGCATACTTTTATTTCCGTGCAAAGCCTGCAAAAAGGTCTGAGTAAACTTTTATTAAACGAAAATATTATATCAAATGACTTGGAAAATGCCTGGTCTGTGGTTGCTGAAGGGATTCAAACAGTTTTAAGGCGAGAAGGCTATCCCAAGCCATACGAAACGTTGAAGGATTTAACCCGTACTAACAAAATTATTACGGAAAAATCAATCAAAGAGTTTATCAATTCTTTGAATGTGAGTGAAGAAATAAAAAATGAATTAAAAAATATTACGCCGTGGAATTATACAGGCGTTTAAATTATGTGAGTTGTAAAATTAAAAACACACTAATCAAATTCTTAAAAAGTAATGACTACAGAGAGAAATGAATGGAGACCCCGTTACAACAACGAAGGGCAAAATGATGAAGATCGCAACCGCGAAAGAAAGCAGTATCAGTCTTTTAACCGATCCAATTATGGAAATAATCCTAATGGAAATTACGGAGGACAAGACAACCGAGTGAATTACAATCGCCCCCAAACAAATTACGACAGACAGGGAGGCAATTATAATCGGTCGGGCAACAACAATGAACGTTTTAAAAGCAACGATCATTCAAGCGGTTACGACAGACGGGACGCAAATGGCTATAACAGCTATAATTCCCGCCCACAACGTAATTATGATGGTCAGTCAAATGATTATCAAGATCATGGACGCGGACAGGGAGAGGACGCTGTAAAGAAACGCAGACCAAGAGTAGGCGAAGTTGTTGAAAGACAAACTAATGCTTACAGCAGGGACAACAGAAATCAATCTTATCCGCAAAAACCGCAACAGCGGGGAGGAACAAAGTTTCAGCAAAACACGAAGAAACCTGCTCCTAATGCAAAGTACAACGTTCAGAAACAGATGAAATACAGGGAAGAAAATTTCGATCCTGAAGAACTTATCAGACTGAACAAATATTTGGCGAATGCCGGAATATGCTCGCGCAGAGAGGCTGACGAATATATCAAAGCGGGCGTTGTGAAGGTGAATGGTGAGGTTGTTTCCGAATTAGGCACAAAAGTGAGACGCGCAGATACGGTAGTGTTTCATGAACAGCCGGTTAAGCTGGAACACAAGATTTATGTGCTGCTGAACAAACCTAAAAATTGCGTTACTACCGCCGACGATCCGCAGGAACGGCTTACTGTTATGGACTTGGTGAAATCTGCCTGCCAGGAGCGCATCGTTCCGGTAGGAAGATTGGACAGAAATACAACCGGAGTTCTGCTGCTGACCAACGACGGCGATCTTGCATCCAAATTAACGCATCCCAAGTACTTGAAAAAGAAAATCTACCACGTTTGGTTAGACAAGAATGTACTTGAAGAAGACATGCAGAAATTAGCTGACGGAATTGAACTTGAAGACGGAGAAATTCATGCCGACGCAATCAGTTATGTAACTGAAACAGACAAAGATCAGGTAGGTATTGAGATTCATTCCGGACGCAACCGCATCGTTAGAAGAATGTTTGAAAGTTTAGGGTATCATGTGACAAAATTAGACAGGGTATATTTTGCCGGACTAACCAAGAAAAACCTGAAAAGAGGTCAATGGCGCTATCTAAACGACAAAGAAGTTTCCATGTTAAGAATGGGAGCATTTGAATAATTAAAAAAAGAAAGAAATGAAAAGGTCAAAAATAGTTGAATTGTTGAATAGCAATGATTTTGACGTGGAAGTATGCGTAAAAGGCTGGGTAAGAACGCGACGTGGAAGCCGGAATGTAGCGTTTATCGCTTTGAACGACGGCTCAACAATCAATAACATACAGATTGTTGTTGACTTAGCCAATTTCAGCGAAGAATTTCTCAAACCAATCACAACGGGGGCGTGTATCTGCGTTGTCGGCTTGCTGAAAGAATCGCAGGGACAAGGTCAGAGTTCTGAAATACAAGCCAGTAAAATAGAAATTTATGGCATTGCCGACCCTGCTGTGTATCCTTTGCAAAAAAAGGGGCATACGCTGGAATTTTTGAGGGAAATTGCTTATTTGCGTCCGCGCACGAATACTTTTGGAGCCGTTTTCCGTCTGCGCCACCATCTGGCATTTGCTATTCACGAATATTTCAACAAACTGGGATTCTTTTATTTCCATACGCCAATAATAACCGGCTCTGACGCAGAAGGAGCCGGTTCCATGTTCCAGGTAACAACAATAGACGTAGGCAATCCACCTCTTACGGAAGACGGAAAGATTGATTATTCGCAGGACTTCTTTGGACATTCTACCAACTTAACTGTTTCAGGACAATTGGAAGGAGAACTTGGAGCTATGGCTTTGGGAGGCATCTACACTTTTGGACCAACTTTCCGTGCCGAAAATTCCAATACTCCGCGCCATTTAGCTGAATTTTGGATGATTGAACCAGAAGTGGCTTTTAATGACATCAACGACAATATGGATTTGGCGGAAGATTTCTTAAAATACGTTATATCATACGCTTTGGAAAATGGACGTGACGATATTGAGTTCTTGAATAAAATGTATGATAATGAACTGATTGACCGTCTGAATTTTGTACTTGACAATAAATTCGTCCGTTTGACTTATACCGAAGGAATTGAAATATTGGAAAAAAGTGGCAAAAAATTTGAATTTCCAGTCTATTGGGGAGTAGATTTGCAATCCGAACATGAACGTTATCTGGTGGAAGAACATTTCAGGCGACCTGTTATCCTGACGGATTATCCCAAAGATATTAAAGCTTTCTATATGAAGCAGAATGACGATGGTAAAACTGTTCGAGGAATGGATGTCCTGTTTCCTAAAATCGGAGAAATCATCGGCGGCTCGGAACGCGAAGCCGATTATCAAAAACTCCTAACCAGAATGCAGGAAATGAATATGTCGGTGGATTCTTTGTGGTGGTATCTTGATACGCGCAAATTTGGCACAGCACCTCATGCCGGTTTTGGTTTAGGCTTTGAACGCTTAGCTTTGTTCGTTACCGGTATGCAAAATATCCGCGATGTGATTCCATTTCCAAGAACGCCAAAGAACGCTGAATTTTAATGGAAATTAGGAATTATACTTTACGCGGTTTAATTTTGTGCAACGTCATTGCTTCGCTAACGCTCGCAATGACGTTGTAAATAAATAGATTGCAGGATTGCTTCAGGCTTCGCCTTCGCAATGACGACGCACAAAACCATGCCGTGCAGAGTATATCTGGCGCGGCTTCGTTAATTCATAATTCCTAATTAATTCCCAGATGTCCTTTCACCGTACATTCTTTGCCGCAAAAGGCAATGCCGTATTTGAAAATTCTTTCAGGTTTATAGCCTTCTTCAATTAAATCGGCAAAATATTTTTTGTCTTCTATCTGATTAAGGGCTTCCAGGCTCAATTCTTCCAATTGATTGAAGTTTTTAGCAACCTTAAATTCCAAAATAACCGCTTTCCCACGCCTTGTTTCATGTTTCATAATAACGTCGCACCTTCCAAGTCCGCTCTCGCGGTTCGACTGTAAGATATATTCAGTAGCGCCGCGCAAAAGTCCAAGCATGAAACCGTGATAAAAACTTTCAGCGTTGTCGAAATAACTGATACTGTCAAAAAGCTCGTCGTTCAAGATTTCCTCAAACTTTTCTGCGTCGCCATTTAATATAGCTTCATAGAACGGTTTGAGGTCTTTTGCCTTGATTCTTTTCTCAAACCAGAGCTGAACTCTATCGCTAAAAATAAGATCAACTTCTATGTTGGGAATTTTTAGTTCAGCAATGATACGTTTCCTACTATCAGCGCTTTCGCTCACTTTTGTCAAATAGCCTGTGAAATACAGGAAGTTCCAGATGTTGTCGATGCTGTTGTCAATTTCGTCGTAGGTAATATCTTCGTGAATGACTTTCTGGATGGTTTTACCGCTTATTAACTGCTCAATTTCACGTTTCGTCTGCCTGTTCTGTTCGGAATCCATTTTGTCTATAAGACTTTTAACAATGGCATTGCTGCTGGTTGTTGCCCATTGAGGCTCGGCAAGAGTGTTTTTGTTTTCTTTCCAGTCGGCTAAAGTATTTATGATACTCCACGGATTATAAACATTTGTAGCACCAAACAGATAGCCGTTGTACCACCTTTTTGCCTC
>JAIRPX010000130.1 GCA_031256775.1 Dysgonamonadaceae bacterium | reverse complement strand
CTTGCAAACAATATTTTGCAGAACGAAGGAGAAAGATTTTTTGACTTCAAAAATTCGCTTTTTCTGGCAATTTTCCATAAAAGCGAAGTTGCTCTGGTAAAAGTCTTAAATCGTTTTTTAGCGAGCATTCCCTACGATGATTTTGCAAAATCGGCGTCAAAACGTATTTCAGAAGAAGAGATGTTTTATAGCCTTCATGCTCACGAATGGTTGTACCGCTCATCATTGTTGGCTTTTTTTCGCGGCGCAGGTATCATGGCTTTTGGCGAAATGCACACCAACAAGGGGCGTTCCGATATTGTACTGACCAATCGTGGGCGCACTTTTGTGCTTGAAATAAAAGTAGCATATACATCTGAAGAAATTTCAATAAAACTTGCTGAGGCAAAAAAACAGATGCTTTCGTGCAATTATGCTGCATCATATCCAGATGCAATAAGTCTGGCGCTGATAATCGACGATACACAGCGACAAATTGCCGTGAGCGAAGAGGTAAAATAATTTTATAACTGTTTATTAACATTCGTGTGGTTGTCAAAATGAGACAGCCCATTGAAGAAAGATTAATGACAAAATAACAATCATTAATGAAGTAGCGAGGCAACGAAAGTGAATTATTATATCGTGAGAATTACAATAAAATGAAGTATTTTACGTTTCAATTAAAGTATAAGATGTTAAACAAATATCAAAAAAAATAAAATACAAAACAATCAAACAATCAAAAATGAAAAAACATCTATTATTTTTAGGATTATTTCTAATCAGTTTTGTTTCAGCATTTTCACAAATGCAGCAACCGCTTCCTGTCGATCCAAAAGTCAAACATGGACAGCTAAGCAACGGATTAACGTATTATATCCGTCACAACGAATTGCCGAAAGAAAGGGCAGATTTCTACATTGCCCAGAAAGTAGGATCCATGCAGGAAGAAGAAAATCAAAGGGGATTGGCACATTTTCTTGAACACATGGCTTTTAACGGAAGCGAGCATTTTCCGGAAAACGGTATTATCAAGTATCTGGAAACTATAGGCGTGAAATTTGGCGTAAACCTGAATGCCTATACCGCTTTTGATCAAACCGTTTACAACATTTCCGACGTTCCTGTTACAAAAGAAGGTGCAATTGACTCGTGTCTGCTGATTCTGCACGACTGGTCTAATTCCCTGTCACTGGAAAGCGATGATATTGACAAGGAGCGTGGCGTTATCCGTGAAGAGATGCGTAGCCGTAATCACGCTTCTTTCCGCCAGATAGAAAAACTATTGCCCGTAATTATGCCTGACAGTAAATATGCTCAGCGTATGCCTATCGGTACAGAAGAAGTGGTTATGAACTTCAAGCCGGAAGAACTCCGCGATTACTATCATAAATGGTACAGACCCGATTTACAGGCAATTATAATTGTTGGCGATTTTGATGCAGAGCAGATGGAAAGTAAACTCAAAGCTACTTTTGCCGATATTCCAGCGCCTGTTAATCCGGCGGAAAGAGTTTATTACAACGTGGAAGAAAACAGTGAACCGTTAGTTGGCGTAGTTACTGATAAGGAATCTACCCGTACAATTGTAGAAATTGACTTCAAACACAAGCCTTTGCCACGCGAAGCAAAAGCTACTGCGCATGGATTAGTCATGAATTATCTTAATAGCATAGCTAACAGGATTTTCAGTGAACGCTTCTCCGATTTAACGCAGAAAGCAAACCCGCCTTTCGTTGGCGCCAACAGTTCAAACGGCGATTTTCTCGTAGCAAATACGGAAGAAAGCTGGAGTTCTTCAGCTATGGTCAAAGACAACGATGTAGAAACGGCTTTGAAAACGCTTACCCGCGAATTGATGCGCGTGAAAAAATACGGATTCACCGAAAGTGAATACGACCGCGCTAAAAGCAATTACCTTACATGGATGGAAAATATGTTTAACGAGCGGGATAAAACAAAAAACAGAAGCTATGCCGACGAATATGTAGAGCATTTCTTGAATGGCGGTTATATTCCCGGTATCGAAATAGAGTATAATACGACTAAACTCGTAGCCGAACAGATTCCTTTACATGTTATAAATCAATATATTGAACAGTTAATCGGCGATAAAAATATTACAATTTTCCTGATGGCGCCCGAAAAGGAAGATATAATTGTTCCTGCAAAAGAACAGTTGCTGGTATGGTTTAATGAGGCTCGAAACGAAGATGTTAAAGCTCCTGAAGAAAAAACGAGCAACGAGCCATTGCTGTCGGAACTTCCGAATGGCGGTAAAATCGTTTCAGAAACGACGGACAAAATTTTCGACGCAACTGTTTTTACCCTGTCAAATGGTGTGAAAGTAGCTGTTAAATCGACAAAATTGAAATCCGACGAAATCTTGATGGGCGCAACCAGTCCGGGAGGTTCTTCACTTTTTCCTGAATCGGAAATGGTTAATATTCAGCTGTACAGCAATATTTCAAGCATTGGAGGATTGGGAAAATTCAGTCAAACGGAGTTGAGCAAAGTATTGGCAGGTAAAAAAGTGCAGGTGAGAACAACGATTGGACTTACTTCGGAAGGGTTCAACGGTTCTTCGAGCGTAAAAGACTTTGAAACAATGCTGCAATTGATATATCTGAACTTTACGGCTCCAAGAAGCGACGAAGAAGTTTATCAATCGACAATTGCCCGTATCAAATCGCAATTAGAAAATATAGAAGCTGATCCTGAAATCACTTTACAGGATACTTTGCTTAAATACTTATATGTGGATCAAAACAGGCATTTTAGACTGAAAGCCAAAGATTTAGACAAGGTAAACTATCAGACTATTGAAAAATGGCGGAAAGACCGTTATGCCGACGCAAGCGATTTTACTTTCGTTTTCACCGGAAATATTGATTTGGAAACGGCAAAACCATTGATTGAAAAATACTTAGGCTCGTTGCCTTCCATCCAGCGGAAAGAAACTTCTGCAAATGTAAACGAAAATTACCGTCCGGGTTTTCTTAAAAGCGCTTTCGACCAAAAAGTACAGAATCCAAAAGCCAATGTAATAGACATTTACTGGACAACTTTCGATTACACATTGAAAAATCTGATTGAAGCGGATATGCTCAAACAAATCCTGAACATCGTTTACACAGAAAAAATAAGGGAAGAAGAAGGCGGCACTTACGGCGTGAGCGTATCGGCAGGAATTTCCGAATATCCTAAAGGACAATCCATGCTACAAATCTATTTTGAAACAGAGCCGAGCAAGTCTGAATATCTGAATAAGCTTGTCCGCCAGATACTTCAGGATATGGCTAAAGAAGGTCCGCGCGAAGTTGATTTCAACAAAGTGAAAGAATACATGCTTAAAAAACAACAGGAAAACGAACAGGAAAATTCATACTGGAGAAGCGTAATGATGGATTATTACCGTCGAGACTTCAACAGCTATACCGATTACGTGAAGACATTGAATGAGGTAAGTCAAGCAGATATTCAAAAAAAGTTACAAACCATTCTTGATGCAAATAATGCCTTAGAGGTCATTATGACAGGAATAAAAGAAGATTAATTTTTCAAGTGATTTAATTTAAAAAGGGAAAGGACTGTTAGTGATGGCAGTCCTTTTTTTCAAATTTATATTTTATATGGAATGTTTTATGCAAAAATCATTCATGATGATATGGCTCGTTATGCAGAAGCGTCATTGCGCGATAGAGCTGTTCAGCGAAAATCAGGCGGATTAATTGATGTGGAAAAGTCATTTTTGACATAGATATTTTTTCATGTGCAACTTCGTAGATTTCAGGCGAAAACCCGTAAGCTCCGCCAATTACAAATACCAGCCTTTTAGAAACCGTATACATCTTTTTTTCTATGTATTTGGCAAATTCTATTGAGGTAAATTCTTTTCCGCGTTCATCTAATAATACTATATAGTCACCTGCCTGAAACGATTGGAGAATTAAATCGCCTTCTTTTTCTTTTTGCTGTTCAAAAGAAAGTTTTTTTGCGTTTTTTATATCCGGAATCACTTCCAATTCAAACGGGATATAATGTTTCAAACGGGCGCAAAATTCATCAAGCCCTTGCTGTACAAAATTTTGAGTAATTTTGTTGATAACGATTAACTGTATTTTCATAAAAATAGCTGAAAACATTTGCTGTCAAAGGTACATGAAATTTTCAAATTACACACAAACAAATAATTAGGAATTATGAATTATGAATTAGTTAGCGCAGCCTTCGTGCCAGTACGTTCATAGTGGATCATCTGCAAAACCTTGTGTTTTGCGAGAAGGCGCGTAGCGCCAGTATCTTTGTAGCCGTGTGCGTAAGCGCACGGTAAAGGATGTAGGGAATATAAACAGAGCAGCGTAGCTGCGATACCTTAATTTTTATTCATTTCATGTTTATGAATTATGCTTTACGCGGTTTAATTTTGTGCATCGTCATTGCGAGCGTTAGCGAAGCAATCCAGAAATTAGTTTTCAGTTTTTAGTTTTCAGTTTTTTAGTACTGGATTGCTTCAGGCTTCGCCTTCGCAATGACGTTGCACAAAACCATGCCGTGCAGAGTATAATTTGCTGTTAAAAAAGATGTCGCAGCTACGCTGCTCAGGGA
>JAIRPX010000076.1 GCA_031256775.1 Dysgonamonadaceae bacterium | reverse complement strand
GATGTACGGAATATAAACAGAGCAGCGTAGCTGCGATACCTTAATTTTTATTCATTTCATGTTTATGAATTATACTTTACGCGGTTTAATTTTGTGCAACGTCATTGCGAGCGTTAGCGAAGCAATCCAGCTAAAAACTGAAAACTGAAAACTAATTACTGGATTGCTTCAGGCTTCGCTTTCGCAATGACGTTGCACAAAACCATACCATTCAGATTATAAAAACTACCCTAATGCGAACCAAGATGAAACAGCGTAATGGCGTCAACTTCAACGCTGTTCATTTCCATGCCAACCTGCGAATCGCCAAAACTGTTGGGAAGGGCTAAAACCTGTTTTCCGTCCACAAACAGATGGATACTGTCCCTGCTTTTAACCGCCCTGAGATTGTAGCTGTGCTTGAATACTTCACCGACGCCTATTTTTTGCAGCATCAGGTTCTGCATCCGGAAATTCTCCTGCTCTGCCGTTTTTCGGGTAAAAATCAATTCGCCGGTTTCGATTGCCGGAAATTCTATCCTGCTAAATCCGGGATGATACCATTCGGTTTGCTTCACATTGGTCAATTCCTGCCATTTCCCGTCTTTCACATAATACAAATTAAAATTATCATGTATGTTTTCAATCAGCGTATCGCTTCCAGCAACAGCTTCTTTGGAGAAAAGCAGTGCATCAAGCGCAGTTGGCGCATCAAAAATAAAATGCCGTTCCATATAATCGCTGTAAACCATACTGGCATAATAATCCTGTATTTTGGAAAGGGAAACTGTTTGTGCAGGCATATTTTTCCCTTTGTTTTTTCCGGAAACGATACACTGGCGGTTGGAAAAATCGAAATTGACTTTCAAATAATTATCTGCATCAATATATACCGGATAAATACCTGCTGAACCTTTGCCGGAAGTAGCGTTTGCCTGTAGGCTAAATTCGTAGCAGTCTAATAAGTCGCCTTTGAGCTGCAATCCTGACGAAACCTGAGAAGCAGTCCATCCACTGATATTTTTTCCATATTCGTCCCAGCCGACATTGTAGGTAATTCCATCCCATTCTGCGTTTGACTTTGCAGAATATATGCCTGGTAAACCTTTTCCGGCAAACGGAGTAGAAATAACCGCCTGTCCTGGAGCCGGTAAATTATCAATATTAACTGTAAAATCGGTATGGTTTTTGAAAACGGAAATCGAATGGAAAACGTCAGGGCGAAAATCGTCGGGCAAGGCAAAAGAAGCGGTTTTCTTTTTGCCTTTGATATTCATGGTATAATACCATTTCCTGTTTTTACCGTCTAACAGGATATTCAGCCAGTTGCTTTCGTCGGCTTTCCATGCAATAATACCATCGGCAGATGTACCTGAAACCGGTTTTACGGCGGCTTCAAAATAATAATGCGAAGCGGAATTGCCTGGAATCGTTTGATTAACAGGCGGTAATGACTGATTGTTATCAACCAGGAACTGATAATCAGGTTTTGCCGGTTCGGGATGATACCCGTCTGTATTTTGAGCAGTAATGCCATCGACCGTTAATTTATTGCCAAAAAAATGAACACGGTTGATGTACTGTCCGCGCCTTTCGTTATTTTTATTTGCCATATATATCAGCCACCATTCAAAACCGTTTGGTCCCCTGAGAATATTCGGCTGACCGGGCGTAAAAAGAATATCGTCGGCAGTTTCGTTTTTCATGTCAAACAGCGCCGCATCCAGGAAATTAGAACGCCTGCCTCCCTGTCCTTCTATGGCAAGGATATTTTCGCCGTTCTGCAACAACCTTCTATGACGTCTCAGGTCAACATGCAGGTAATCAGGCTTTTCGCTGCTGTAAATCAACGTTCCGTTCAACCATGCTTTGGTTGCTCCACGATGATGAATCCGCAGAGATAGGTTTCCGTTTTTATTTTTATCATATACAAAAGGTTTGTATAAACAGCAGCGTTGCGTTTTCCATTCGGTTTTCACATTGTATGTAGCGGAATTTTCGGTTATGGGAAAACCAAAACCCGGTTTTCCTTTGTTCCATGCCTCAGGGATGCTTGCATTGCGATACCATTCGTCGCCGGTTTCCGAAAAGGAATAATAAAACATTCCACTGTCCTGATATTTAAGCAAATTGACAAACTTTTCTTCCAGTTCGATTTGATTTGGCTTGACAACGGGATGCGCATATTTGTTGCCATGATTAAATTCGAGAGGACCCGATGCTTCTGCAACCCCCAGCATATAGTTTCCCCACTCGGTTGAAGTATGGTTTGTATTATACATCAGGTAATAGCGATTGCGGTATTTAATCACCCATGGACCTTCTTCCACGCGATTGTCCAACGTTTCCCAGTTTCCGGGCTGGGATGCGAAAATATATTTAGGTTCGCCTTCAAAAGTTGACGGATCTTTCATGGGACGCGCCCAAATTGTATTTCCGTCGGTAAATTTAACCATATAAAGATACATTTTCCCGTCGTCGTCGATAAACAGGTGCGGATCAATCCTGTTGTCGAGCCAGCGGTCTTTCACCGGTTCATGGTAAGGACCTAAAGGTTTGTCGGCTTCGGCATGAACTATATGAACGACGTTACGCTCCCTGCTCCAGTGATTTACCGACCAGTAGAGATGAAATGTTCCATTGATATAGTGGAGGTCGTTGGCATGAATCTGCTCGTTGCCTACGCCAAAAGGAGTTGCCCATTCGTTATCCATCGTAACAGCATGTATAGGATTGCCCCAGTGAACCAAATCCGTTGAAACATAAAAATCGCCATTCGTCGCCACGCCACCGATGTAGTAGCGCCCGTTGTATTTCATTACGCCTGCATCGGGTACGCCGGGCAATACAGGATTTTTGATGGCTGGCAGACGCAACAGTGGAGTTTTATATTCCGGATCAATCCACAATATGGTTTCGCCGGTTGGCAATTGCCTGAAATCTGCCGATGTGATGTACATTTCGCGTGGATGAATTGCCGTAGAGCTTTTATGCGCATGAAAAGCCACCTGCCATTTGCCGTCTTTGTCCTTGAAAAAGCAATGATGTCCACTTCCAACTAATCCTTCAGGCTTTTGCAGTATCGGATTTTTATCGGATTTTTTCCATTCGCCCATAATGTCGGTTGAAGTTGCAACGCCAATCCCATAATCCTGGCTTTGATAATCATTTGCCGAATAGGTTAAGTAATAAACGCCATTGTGTTTGATAACAAAAGGACCTTCGGTTACTCTTCCCCGCCGGTTTTCCCAATCCTGCGAAACATGAATACAGGGGTGAAGCGTATTGTGTCGTATGGTTTTAAGGTCGTTTTCAAGTTCGGCAACCCAAATTTCATTGCCGTCGGTAAACCTGACAAAGAAAAGATATGGTTTGCCGTTGTCGTCGATAAACAGCGAATTGTCGATTCCTTTATCGGGCAACATGGGTTTCTGTTCGTCCTGGACAAACGGACCTAATGGCGAAAGGCTTGTTGCGACGCAAATATGTTCTTCTGCCGAATAATACATGTAAAACTGACCGTTGACATAATAAACTTCGGGCGCCCAAAACTGCCTGTTGCCATACGAATCATTTTTATTTAATGCCAGACATGCGGCTTTTTCCCATACTTTCATATCCGGCGAAGTGTAAACCACAATTCCGTCGGGAGATGAAGTGCCATAAGCATAATACATATTACCGTAATACAAAATAAATGGGTCTGCAAGCGGAAGCCTGTCTTCTGCAATGTTTGTATTCCCATTACAAACAGTCGAAAAAAAGAAGATGCCAATAAAAATGGCGTAAAATTTTACTTGTCGTTTCATATTTTTAATAATTTGTTTTTCAGTTATACTTTACGCAGTTTAATTTTGTGCATCGTCATTGCAAGCATTAGCGAGGCTATCCAGGAATTAGTTTTCAGTTTTTAGTTTTCAGTTTTCAGTTTTTCACTGGATTGCTTCAGATTGCTTCAGGCTTCGCCTTCGCAATGATGTTGCACAAAACCATACTGTGCAGGGTATATAATGATTTGCAAAATTAGTTATTTATATCGAATAACGACAGGTACAATTGTATTGAAAAAGGGTATTTTTGTTTTGATACTGTCAAAAAAACAAGCTTGTTTGATTATTTGTATAAATATCGGTTGGGCAACTAATTTTTTCCTTATCTTTCCCCTGTAAATTTTACTGGATTGCTTCGCCGTAAACGGCTCGCAATGACGCACACGAAGCAATCCCGTAAAAAAAACTGATAACTGAAACTGAAAACTGAAAACTGAAAACTGAAAACTGAAAACTGCTTTCGCGCTTTCAGAGAGAATTTTTATTTGTTTGTGTGTTATTTGAAAATTTCATGTATCTTTGCAAACCGTTGTAACGAAAGAATATAAAATGGCGCAAAAAAAAATATACAGCAAAAACGATTCGCGTGACGCAAACCGTAAGCAATTTATTCAAACTGCATTACAGGGCGAATGTATTGAAGTGGAAGGTGCGCGGGTGCATAATTTGAAAAATATAGACATAATGATTCCTCGAAACCAATTTACGATTATTACCGGTTTAAGCGGTAGCGGGAAATCTTCTCTGGCTTTTGATACGATTTTTGCCGAAGGACAAAGGCGCTATATCGAAACTTTTTCGGCTTATGCCCGCACTTTTCTGGGAAATATGGAACGTCCGGATGTGGATAAAATAACAGGTTTAAGTCCTGTTATTTCGATAGAACAGAAAACAACCAATCGCAGTCCGCGTTCTACGGTAGGTACTACAACTGAAATTTACGATTTTTTAAGACTTTTATACGCTCGCGCAGGAGAAGCATACTCTTATCTTACGGGAGAAAAAATGGTTAAATATACTGACGAACAAATCCTTGATTTAATTATTAATAAATATGAAGGACGTAAGGTTTATTTATTGGCGCCGGTAGTACGTAACAGGAAAGGACATTATAAGGAACTGTTTGAACAGCTTCGCAAAAAAGGCTTCCTGAATGTCCGCATTGATGGCGAACTGCGCGAAATAACGTCTGGACTGAAATTAGACCGATATAAGAATCACTCCGTTGAAGTGGTCGTTGACAAATTAAAAATTGAATCTTCCAACCAGAAACGAATCAAAGAAAGCCTTGCCGTAGTTATGAAGCATGGCGAAGGTTTATTGATGCTCCTTGATTTGGAATCGAATGAAATACGTCATTTCAGCCGCCGACTGATGTGTCCTGTCACAGGATTGTCATATAGCGAGCCGTCGCCTCATAATTTTTCTTTCAATTCGCCTTATGGAGCCTGTACCAAATGTAAAGGTATAGGATTTATTAATCAATTGGATATTAATAAAATAATTCCCAATCCAGAATTGAATATTTATCAGGGAGGAATTGCAGCGCTGGGAAAATACAGGGAAACAACCCTTTTCTGGCAAATAGAAGCCATTCTTGAAAAATATGGACTTAACTTGAAAACGCCATTGAAAGACATTCCCGAAGACGCCATCGACGAAATAATGAACGGAACGGAAGAACGTTTGCAAATTAAAAATGCAGCGCTGGGAAATTCCAATTATTTTCTTTCTTTTGAAGGAGTTAACAGATATATTGCTTTGCAGCAGGAACAAGATTCAATGGCTGCACAGAAATGGGCAGATCAGTTTATCCATACATCTGTTTGCCCGGAATGTAAGGGACAGCGGCTGAATATTGAAGCGCTTAATTATTTCATACATGGAAAAAATATTGCAGAGCTTTCCAATATGGATCTGTCTGAATTAGCCGTCTGGATAAATGACTTGGATCCCCATTTGAATAAACAGCAAAAACAGATAGCGACAGAAATATTAAAAGAAATCAAAACAAGGTTGCAATTCCTTTTGGATGTGGGACTTGATTATTTATCCCTGAGCCGTTCATCTGTGGGACTTTCGGGCGGAGAAAGCCAGCGTATCCGTTTGGCGACGCAAATAGGATCGCAGTTAGTGAACGTCCTGTATATTCTTGACGAGCCAAGCATTGGCTTGCACCAGCGCGATAATGCCCGGTTAATTGATTCCCTGAAACAGTTGCGCGATATTGGAAATTCGGTTATTGTTGTGGAACACGACAAGGAAATGATGCTTAGCGCCGATTATGTGATTGATTTAGGTCCGAGAGCAGGACGCTTTGGCGGCGAAGTTGTTTTCGCAGGAACGCCCGAAGAAATGCAAACAGCTGATACTCTTACATCTGCTTATATCAACGGTAAAAAAACAATTCCCGTACCAAAGAAACGCAGAGAAGGCAATGGCAAGGAAATACATCTTAAAGGCGCGTCGGGAAATAACCTTAAAAATGTAAGCGTAAAGATTCCTTTGGGGATATTTATTTGTGTAACAGGCGTTTCGGGCAGTGGTAAATCTTCGCTGATCAACGATACCCTGCAACCGTTAATCAGCCAGAAACTGTACCGCTCGCTGCAAGATCCACTGCCTTGCAAAAATATTGGAGGACTGGAAAATATTGATAAAATTGTGAATGTAGATCAATCGCCTATTGGTCGTACGCCACGCTCAAATCCAGCCACTTATACTGGAATTTTTTCCGATATACGCAATCTGTTCGTTGGGCTTCCCGAATCGAAAATACGTGGATACAAACCAGGACGGTTTTCTTTTAACGTAGCAAGCGGCAGATGCGAAACTTGCGGTGGGAATGGCTATAAGTCTATAGAAATGAATTTTTTACCAGACGTTTTAATTCCCTGCGAAACCTGTCATGGCAAACGTTACAATCGCGAAACGCTGGAAGTACGATATAAAGGTAAATCAATAGCTGATGTTCTGGATATGACTATTAACCAGGCTGTGGAATTTTTTGAAAACCTGCCGGTTATATATAACAAAATAAAGGTAATGCAGGATGTTGGATTGGGATATGTTAAACTGGGACAGTCATCTACTACGTTGTCGGGAGGTGAAAGCCAAAGAGTGAAACTGGCTGCCGAATTATCCAAACGCGACACGGGAAAAACACTGTATATTCTGGACGAACCGACTACGGGGCTGCATTTCGATGATATAAAAGTGCTGTTAGACGTAATTAACCGTCTGGTTGACAAAGGAAATACAATGATTATTATTGAACACAACTTGGATGTAATAAAATGCGCCGATTATATTATCGACATGGGACCGGAAGGTGGCAGGGGAGGCGGCGAAATATTGTTTACAGGTACGCCGGAACAATTAGTAAAGAGTAAAAAAGGATACACGGGAAAATTCCTGGCACAGGAGTTATAAACACAAAATAATATCTCCCATTTCTACTATACTCTGCACGGCATGGTTTTATGCAACATCATTGCGAAGGCGAAGCCTGAAGCAATCCAGTAATTAGTTTTCAGTTTTCAGTTTTCAGTTTTTAGCTGGATTGCTTCGCTAATACGCTGCTCTGTTTATATTCCGTACATACTTTACCGTGCGCTTACGCACACGGCTACAAAGATACAGGCGCTATGCGCCTTTTCGCAAAACACAAGGTTTTGCAGATGATCCGATTGCATAGCTCGGTAGAAAATGCTATCTCCTTCATCTGCATCCAACCTGTTAGGTCTTTAAGACCTAACAGGTTTTAACAAAACCCTGTGTCTATGGCTTTCCTGCTGACGCGGCTTTATAAGC
>JAIRPX010000026.1 GCA_031256775.1 Dysgonamonadaceae bacterium | reverse complement strand
TGGCGTAAATTTGTGGAAGAAAACAGGCAAAAAGAACTTGAAAAAATTATCGCCGACGAAAATCTGAATAAAGCGGAAACGGAAACTTTTGTCAAAAACGCTTTCCGCGATGGTTTTATTCCCGAAACAGGCACGGCAATAACTAAACTCTTGCCACCGCTCAATCCATTTGCTGCCGATAATCAGTACATGACAAAGAAACAAACCGTGATTGAAAAACTGAAATCATTCCTTGAAAGATTTTTGGGAATATAATGGTATGTAGAAGAAAGTTTGGATTTTAACAATAAATATGAGGGACAATGACAATGAACACAAATATTGTATTCGAGGTTTTGATAAATGAAACTTTTTCAACTATCAATACTAATGCAATGCTTACCCCAACAAATAATAAAACTGTTTTGAGTCTGATTAATGATTTTGAAGATGGTAAATGGCGATATGCAAAATTCCAAAATTTCATTTGGGATAATATCATTGAAACGGCATTGTCAAAGAATGAAAGAGAAAAATTGGTTAATCAAGACCATTCTCGTTTAACTGCTGCTGCAAAAAATCTGCGCTTGACAGATAATGATATAGGCAAAGGCAGTGAATTGGCAGAAATTGTTTTATATGGAATAATGAAACAACATTATGGCGCATTATCTGTTGTGCCTAAAATATTCTACAAACAAAATTCTCAAGATAATGCGAAAGGTGCAGATAGCGTTCATATTGTTTTAGAAGATAATAACGATTTTTCCATTTGGTTTGGTGAAGCCAAATTCTATAACAGCCTTGAAGATGCCCGGTTAGATAGTATTATTGAATCAGTAAATAATTCATTACAAACAGAAAAACTAAAAAAAGAAAACAGTATCATTACTAATGTATCTGATATTGATTTAGTTGTGGAAGATGAAAATGTAAGAGACAAAATTAAAGCACTTTTAAAAAATGAAATTTCAATTGACAAGTTAAAACCCAAGTTGCATATTCCAATTTTGCTACTTCACGAATGCTCAAAAACAAAAGGTTGCACGGAATTAACGGACAATTATAAAAAAGATATTGTTGCATATCACAAAGATAGAGCGCAATCCTATTTTTTAAAACAAATATCCAAAATAGGAACGATCCATAAGTATTCGGATATAACTTTTCATTTAATCCTCTTTCCTGTCCCAGACAAGAAAGCAATTGTAGATAAATTTATATCCAATGTTGAACATTATAAGAATCAGTAATATGAACAACCATATATTTGAAACTTGCAGTAAAATCAATGATTTGCTTACTGATTCAAAAGAAAAAGAAGCAAGAGAACAACTTATTAAACTATTGGATTATCACGAAACGAATCAAATAGAATATACATCTATTGTAAATCATTTGATTAGGGAAACAGGGTTGTATCCATATATACATACAGATACTGCTAATTGGGCAGACAAATTTGTGTGCGAGGCATTTAAAGTAAATACAGGAGACAAAGAAGAAAAAACATTACATAGGGAACAATCATTACTCTTGAAGAAATTAATTGAAGGCAAGAATATTGCAGTAAGTGCACCTACAAGTTTTGGAAAAAGTTTTGTAATAGATGCTTTTATATCGCTTAAAAATCCGAACAATGTTGTAATAATTGTTCCAACAATAGCACTTGCTGATGAAACAAGACGTAGAATTAATAGAAAATTTTCCTCTAAATATAAAATAATCACAACAAGTGATGTTGAAATTAGCGACAAGAATATATTTATATTTCCACAAGAACGAGCAATAAGTTATGTTAACAAATTTGATTCAATTGATATTCTAATAATCGACGAATTTTATAAAGCAAGTTCAAAATATGATGATAGAGCACCTATTCTTCTCAAAGCAATATTGAAACTGGGTAAAAAAGCAAAGCAAAAATATTACCTTGCTCCTAACATATCAGAAATCTCTTCAAACATCTTTACTGAAGATATGAAATTTGAATACAAGTTAGATTTTAACACAGTCTATTTGAGTCGGCACAATTTATATCAGGAAATAGGTAAAGATGAAATACTTAAAGGGAATAAATTGCTTGAAATTTTAAATTCCAAACATACTAAATCGTTAATCTATGCAGCATCTTATCCTCAAATAGAAAAAGTATCTAATGTGCTGAATGAAAATCTCCCAATAATTACAGATAGAAGACCGTTATTGAAGGATTTTTCTGAATGGTTGACTAATAATTATGATACAAACTGGAAACTTACAAACTTGATAAAAAGAGGAATAGGAATTCATAATGGACAGTTGCACCGCTCATTAAGCCAAATCCAAATTAAATTATTTGAAGACACGGAAGGGATAGATTCGATTATATCAACCTCATCAATAATTGAAGGCGTGAATACTTCAGCTGAAAATATTATCATTTGGAGAAATAAACGGAGCGGAGGAAATGCCAAATTAGATGTATTCACTTATAAAAATATTATTGGGAGAGGTGGTCGAATGTTTAAGCACTTTATTGGACAGATTTATTTATTAGAACCGCCTCCAGACGAAACAAATGTACAACTTGAAATAGATTTTCCTGATACGATACTTGGAGATATTGATGAGAATGATTTTTGTGAAAAATTAAATGAAGAACAAAAAACTAAAATCATAGATTATAAACAAGAAATGTTCGCTATCGTAGGGGAAGAAGCATTTAAACGCATTTTAAAAGACAATGTTTTACAGAATAACACTGATATTGTTAAAAGAATAGCACAAGATATGAAAAATAACCCTGATGGCTGGAATGGTCTATCATATTTGAATTCAGACAACCCTGATAATTGGGAACAATTGCTAAAAAAGATAACTTATTTAACACCGGGAGAATGGGGTGATGGAGTGTATTCTATTCAACATAATAAATTTGTTGTATTTGTTCAATGTATAGCATATAATTGGACAAAAAGCATTTCTGAAATGCTTAATGAACTTGATGAGAATGAGAATGATATTAATATTGAGCAATTTTTCAAGTTGGAGAGAATTGCCTCGTTTAAGTTATCTGCATTACTTAATGATGTAAATGTACTTCAAAAAGAAATTTTATCTAACAATCATATAGATATTTCTCCGTTTATATACAAGGTTTCTCATGCTTTTTTACCTAAATTAGTTTATGAATTAGAGGAATATGGGTTGCCGAGAATGGTTAGTAAGAAAATCCAAAACGCAGGAATAATAGATTTGGAAAATTTCAATACTCCTATCCACGAAGTTATATCACAATTTAATCAGATAGGATTAGAAAATATAGAACAACGAATACCAAACTTGCATTCTTTTGAATCGTACATTTTGGATTATTTTTATGATGGAATTAAAACTGAATAAATATAAAATATTATGTCCGAATCTCAAAACATAGAATACAAGTCCTCATGGCACGATGATTACCTGAAATGGATTTGCGGTTTTGCCAATGCGCAAGGAGGCAAAATCTATATCGGTATGAACGATGCCGCCACCGTCGTCGGCTTGCCAGACCAAAAGACGTTGATGGAAGAAATCCCTAATAAAATCAAAAA
>JAIRPX010000343.1 GCA_031256775.1 Dysgonamonadaceae bacterium | reverse complement strand
ACGGATAAACACAGATTTTTTTATTATTGATAATCAATTAAATAAAAAAAACGTGTTTTATTTTATCCGTGTAAATCTGTCTAATCCGTGTTATCCGTGTTCTTTTGATACAGCCCCTTCATTTCTTATTCTTTAACTATTTTGCAAACTGTATCGTTTTCGCCTGTTGAAATGCGGGCTATATAAATTCCCTTAGTCCAGGAAGAAGTATTTATAACATGCCTGTTTTTTTCTGTATTTTTATCGCTGAAAATAATTCTGCCTGTAGCATCCGTAACAACTATGCCGGTAATATTCCGGTCGCTACTGACAGTTAGTACTTCCTTTGCCGGATTGGGATACAGTTTAATGCCGTTAACGGAAATATTATTCAATCCTGTATATTCAATACACGAAGGATTGGAATCAATAGTTGACAGATAACCTCCATAGCGCGCAGTTACTTTATAACAGTATGTAGCAGCATTTTGAGGTTGATCATGATAAGTTAGCTCTGTGGTTTCCCCTATTTTCTGATCATCTCGCCAGATCAAATAATCTATCCGGCTACCGGTATCTATCCACATACTTATAAGCCAGTTACGATCAATATTATAATCTGTTAAAGAATAGAAAGATTCGCCTCCATCGTCCGATACAAGATTGCCCTTACCTGGAACAGCAGGACCTTCATCTGCTCCTGCAACATAAAATCGAGGAGCCTGAGTAAACTCATATCCTACATACAAATCCTCTCTGGAATCAATATAGAGAGTATCATTTAATGGAATGGAAACAAACTGCGTTTCCGTAATTTCCATTTCCTGCGAATAAATAGTTTTTCCACCCTGATGAAGTTTCAGGGTAAGTTTGTTATTTAAAGGTATTTTGTCAATATATATTTCAACTTCTTTTATTCGCGCAGTGTGATATTCAAACAGATCGTCAGGGTCAAAACGGATGGCAACTTCATAAGTACCTCCTGTTTCTTTACCAAATATATCGAACATTTCGCCGTTGCTCCAGCATAAATTGACTAACTGACTTGCACCGGTAATTTTTTTAGGATAAACTGCCGATTTATTTTCCGATGTTAGTTGCTGTATTTCAGGCATATTCCATTTCAACTCAATTTTGCCCTGAGATGAAATTGCAGTCGCAAGATTGGAAGCGGGAGGTCCTGCCTGTTCTACAATAAACGATTTCTGAAGTTCTCCGGCTCCTACCGAAACAATTCCGCGCCGCTCTTTGCCTGTATTTTCCTGTACGGTGAAAGTGAACGAACCGTCGCCAAAACCTGTGCCTCCGGATATTTCAATCCATGGTTTGGAAGCTGTTGCCTGCCATGCAATATTTGAATGAACATTAACGGTAGCTACTGAAGCGTCGGAGCTTTTTCGCTGATATTCATCACTGTCGCTGCTTGCAGACATGTAAGAACCATATAATACGGTCGGGACGACATTCATAGAAATATAAGAAGTATTCAGATAATACAGGAAAGACTCCCATGAAGATTTATATACAAATGTTGTAACTTTTAATCCTTTTTTCCATTGCACATACCTGTTCTGGTGCTTGATTGCTATTTGGAAAGGCGCATTATAAAAATTACCTACCGAAACATAGAACGTACCGCTAACAGGAACGGGGTTTGGAAAATTGACGGTAGTGTATCCTGCTTCATTAATTGCCGAAACAGGCAGATTCACTTTATCAATAATTCTTCCGGGAAAACCATTGCCGTCATCATCCATAATGGCGACTTCCAAACTTCCGTTTCCTCTGTTTTCAACAAAAAAATCAATATCAACTTTTGTGATAACAGCCGGAATTAGAGGAGCTTCAAATCGTTCTGCAAAATGAGTATTTCCCCATCGGTTAGTACCTGTTTCATAACCAGCCAGCCAGTCGGAAGGCGCACTCTGACCAGTTTCACCAGGATTCATGTTCCATATTTTTTCTTCGCCGCCAACTTTAATGAAATCAGTAACGGCAATATTTTTTTCGCCAAGAGCATTGCCAAGAGTGAGGTCAAAACCATAATTGCCTTCCTGATTATAAACAACAGAAGGATTTTGCGCAGAAGAAGACGCCGGATCGCCTCCAGCAAACGTCCAGTTCCACGTCATCGGGTAATTGACTGTCTTATCAATATATTTTATGGTAGCGCCGACCGGAATAAATTTTCCAAAATTCGGATAGCGGGTGTAACCTCCCTGAGCATCATAAGCAGGTTGCAGTTCACGGGCAAGAACGGTTACTGCATTAGTAAACAGTTTTTCATCTTCTCCCTCCGTATTTTTAACCCGTAAGGATATATTGTGCGTTCCGGCAGTAAAATAGTGAACAACAGGAGTTTCCTGCTGAGAAGAAGCCGGAGTTCCTCCTTCAAATGTCCATTCATAAAGCACAGCCGGTCCCGTAGAAAAATCAACGGGGTATATGGAATCGCCCACATATATGGTTAGTGGAGTATTAACAGGCAGCGGCGCAATGATTTTCACTCCGTCGATTCCTGCCATGTCGCCGCCTTTTCCGTAATATTGCCATGCAAGCTTAATGGATTGTCCGCCATAAGCGCTCAAATCCACGCTTGCTTTTCGCCAGCCCCATTGTAAGCCCGGAATATCATCGGGTCCATTTGTCCATTTCTCCGTCCACGTGTTTCCGTTATCATTAGATACCAATAAATTAACAAAACCGGAAGCAAGCCAGTTGCCGCTGTATCCTGCATAAAACTCCAAATTGGCGTTTGCCGGAACTTGATAAGTTGGCGATATAAGCCATGAGTCAACCAGAGAATAATCGTCGAAAGCTATTACAGCAGAAGTTACGTTTGCCGGATCAATATCGGAAAAATGGCGTTCAGCCCCTATAACGCTTATATTTGATGCGAACCACTGTTTATTGCTTTCGCCTTTTTTATCAAGCGTCCAGTTTGCAGGGGGAAAAGTATCATCAAAATTTTCCTCAAAGAAAATTTTAAGGAAAGTGAAGTCTGCCACAGGAGTTTCGGCAACGCCTCCTTTAATATCAACTGTAACAGAAATTGTTTTTGTCCTTTCATTCGGAGTTCCCTCGTTAATTATCAGGGTAGTTGTAAAAGTACCTGGATTTGGATAAGTAACGGCGCCCGGATTTCTTTCATTTGCCGAATTGGGGATTCCTCCGTCAAATATCCACCTGTGCGAAGCGGCGTTTAAGGATTGATTCGTATAAGTGATTGATTGAAGGGCGAAAATATTGGTATAATTAGCTCTAAAATCTGCATAGGGACTGTTATTGGCAGTATATGTTCCTGCCAGTACGTCAATTCCCGTACCCATAGGATCAAGGTAAGTTTTGATATGGCGTGCAGCGTCGGGCGATTGATCCCAGTGATACCACAATTTTCCATATTGATTTGCTCCATTAGGATATAGACATTCGGCAGTTCCGCCGGTAAGCGTACCGACTACAAGACCATTCTGGTTAAACAAAGGCGAACCGGAAGAACCCTGTTCTGCTACGCCCCATCCATTGGGAGTTGCCACATAGCGTACATCCCAGTGCGCGTCGGAAGCGCCAACGTAACCGTCTCCCACCCATGTTGACGAGCTTGCGGGACTTGTGTAGGTAGATATTTTTTTCACATCCCCATGTGGATGATGGATGCCAACGCCGCTGGAAGGCGCTATATTCCGCCTGTCCCAGCCGTTGAAGAAAACCTCATAATCGACGGGGATACGATCTTTCAGTAGCAGAAGCGCCCCGTCGGAGCCGCCGCCAATGGGATTCAATACCAAGATTTCCGCTCCAATAAGCGTTTTATAATCAGTCGGTTCATTCTCTTCATTGGCGCAACCTGCCGTTTCGTAATGGAAATAAAAACCTGTCTGTTCCAATTCCTCCGCAGTTTGATTGGCAAAACAGTGATAGGCTGAAAGATAATATGGAGTCAAATCCTGACTGACATTATTTATAATCGTTCCACTGCACAGGTAGGTTGTGTTTCCAATTCGCGAAATGGTTTTTACAACGCCTTTTTTCTGATCCTGCCAGTTAGCGCCTTCTTCACAGTTGACATTTACTTCGCAACTACCTGAATTTCCGAATCCTGCAAGTCGAAGTCCGCTACTGTCAAGAACACGGACATGGTTATAAACGTATGCTATTCCCGTAATTTCAATATGAGGAATATCGGCTTTTGTGCCTGTTTCATTGGCTTTTAAGGATGATACATATTCTATCGTAAATTCGTCTCCATAGACTAATTCTGTGGCAAACAGGCGTTTAGCAGGATTTGTTCTGCTCGTATAAGCTCCTATTATCTGACGCTTGTCCGAACTGTAAATAAACAGTTTACCTCCTTCGGGTATAATAAATTTGTCGTAATACAGGGAAGTTGCCAGAGCGTTGGGAACTTTTACTGCCAGTCTCCATATCCTTACGCCGTCCGGCAAGTTAATCCATTCTCCCGAATTTTCAATGCTTAAATTTACCGGAAGAATTTTTCCCATTTTGAGCGGTACGGCTGTCATACCTTCAATTTCCTTACTGTCTGCCTTTATCTGTTTCTGAACATCGAAATCAGGCGCGACGGTTACGGAAGGTATTTCCTGTGAAATGCTACCATGCAAACATGTAAAACTTGGAGGAAGTCCTCCTTCACTGATTTGAGCATACAAACCAAATTTTCCTCCCGACATAATCGACAGGAGGAAAATCAGAAATACAAAATTATTTGCTTTCATAGAGATTAAAATATTATAGTTATGTTTATTTTTCAATCCTTATTCTTGCATCTACGGCAATAATGCCTTTTTCAGTAGCCAATAAAGGATTTATATCTAATTCTTTTATTTCAGTTGCAAACCGCAGTAAAGCAGAAAGATGCACAATTATTTTTGCAAATTGGTATTCATCAATTCCTTTTTGTCCGCGAGCGCCTTTAAATACTTTATATCCCCTCAACGACCGGATCATTGATATAGCCTCTTCTGTTGCCAGAGGAGCCAAACCTGAAGCCACATCCTTGAATATTTCAACAAAAATACCGCCCAGTCCGCAGAGAACAATATGTCCGAATTTTTCTTCATATTTAGCGCCTGCAAAAAGTTCCATTCCATTAAGCATCGGCTGCACCATAACTGCCGTTGCTCCTGCAATTTGCATCAGGCGTTCAAATTCGATGTGCAGATGTTCTTCCGAGCGAATATTAAGTACCACGCCACCCACATCTGATTTATGTACAGGACCAACTACTTTTGCAACAACGGGATAACCGGCTTTCTGCGCAAATTCCCTTATTTCTTCCCACTGACTGGATACAAGATCTTCTACCATAGGAATATCTGCTGCCTTGAAAAGGGCTTGAACTTCTTTAGGTTTAATGTAACCAGATTCAGGAATATTATCAATAATTCTGCGCATCAGGGGAATATCCACGCCGCGCAATTCCAGGTTATTTACGAGGGGACGCGGAGTTTTCAAATCCATAATGAGTGCATTGGCGAGACCTACCTCGTCGCTGAAATTGACGTGTCCCTTTTTAACAAAGAAATCGGTTTCATCCCACGCAGTGCTGACAGACGGTAATATTGGAAAAATAGGCTTTGAACATGTACGCATCTTTTGAGACAGTACGTCGTATGCTTCATAAACCCGTGTTAATCCCGGACTGCCAAAAATAACGGCTATTCCGTCAATATTGTCGAATTTAGATTCGCAATAATCAATAGCAATTGATAGATGCTTCGGTTCACCGGTTCCAATAATATCAATTGGATTGCTGATGGCTGATCCTGGAAGCAGCTGTTTTTTCAGTTCTTCCGCTAATGGATTTGTTGACAGGTTTGGTATTTCCATTCCGCCTTTTGCCAAAGCATCGGTAAGGATTACAGCTGGTCCTCCGGCATGGGTTACAATTGCTATATTCTTGCCATTCAACTGTTTCAATGTGAATACAGCGCCCACCGTTGCCAGTTCTTCGCGGCTAAAACAGCGAACAATACCAGCTTTCCTGAAAAGGGCTTCTACAGCCAAATCGGGATTTGCCATTGCGCCCGTGTGAGATGAAGCAGCTCTACTTCCCGATTCGGATGTGCCTGATTTAATGGCTGCTATGCGGCAACCTTTGCGTATCAGGGAACTTGTGTGTTCCAGTAATTTGTCGGGGTCTTTAATGCTTTCTATATAAAGGAGTTTTATTTTAGAATCTGTTTCAGGATTGAAATTATTGTCCATATATTCCAATACGTCTTCCACCGTTATTTGCGCTCCATTGCCGATAGACCATATAGAGTTGAAACGCAAGCCCATACGCATACTTGATTCTATGATGAAAAGGGCTGTTCCTCCAGAACTGGAAATCATATCCGCTCCCATCGGGTCTTCTTCCGGAATGGGCAAAGTGAACAGGCTATGATGATAGCGATTCAGCAAGCCAATGCAGTTAGGTCCTATTAAACTGGCTCCTGCTTCGGTTATTACGCTCACAATTTCTTTTTCTAATTTATCGCCATCTTTACTTTCTTCGCCAAAACCGGCAGTGAACATGATAAAGGCTTTTACTCCTTTTTTTTGAGCCAAAACCTTTATTGCCTCCAGACAGGCTGAAGCCGGTATTGCAATGATTGCCATATCTGTCGCCGGAATTTTTGAAACGTCGGAATAGCATTTCAATCCCTGCACTTCTGTCTCTTTGGGGTTAACAACATACAGTTTGCCTGCATATTTACCGTTAATCAAATTACGGACGCAATTACCGCCCGGTTTGGAAGTATTGTTGGAACCGCCAACAACTACGATACTTTTCGGATGAATAAGTTCTTGTCTGATCATAAAATAGTAAATTTTGGGTACAAATATAATAAAAAGTAATTGATCTATCAAAAATCGGGAATTTTTTTCAGATATAACATACCGGACAACGCCTTTTTTTACTCCAAATGTAATCATTTTTCTATTTTACATAAAGAAACAAAGATAACAAATTGAGAATTAAGAATTAGGAATTGGCAGGCACAGCTTTGCAATCCGTGCCTGTATAGTATTTGTGCCACGTCATTGCGAGCGTTAGCGAAGCAATCCAGCGCTGAAAACTAAAAACTATCATGAAAAAATGCGATTTTTTTCGCATAATAAGATTATTTTTGTATTTATTGAAAATCATACTATCTTTGCATCCGTATTGTAGTGGAAAATGCTAAAGTATGAGCTTTTATTTAACATATATTGCAACGTTAAGTATATTTAACTGCTTTTGTTTGTGCGTGTGGAATTATTTCTTAACACACACACACACACACACACAGGTTTAAACTTACTCCTTAATTATATAATGCGCGCGTGCGCGGAATGTAATCATTTTTATTTAAATAACAATCGTCCGCTGGTAAAAAAACGGAATGAAATATTCTGCCTTTATGTCTGGAAGGCGGCATGGCTCGCAACTTATCTTAATTCAATTTATAAACATTCAATCAAAATGAAAAGATTTATCATTATCAGCATTGTTTTAACCGTCATTTACGGTATGAATGCACAAACTTTTGTATCAACTGTTCCCGCAAACAAAAATGTTATTTTGGAAGAATTTACGGGGGTAACTTGCGTGAATTGTCCTGATGGACATCGCATAGCAAACGAAATTATTGCCTCGCACCCGCACAGAGTGTTTTCTATCAACATTCATCAGGGCGGTTTTGCTTTGCCGTCAGGCAGTTTGCCCGACTTCCGTACAGAATTTGGCGATGCGCTTGCTCAACAGAGTCAAATCAGCGGTTACCCAGCAGGCACAGTTAATAGACGTATCTTTCCTGCATACAGCAACACCGAAGAACTGATGCGAAGTAATTGGGCTGCTGCAACTGACATCGTGTTTGCAGAGCCGTCTTGTGTCAATATTGCAGCTCAATCAACTATTGACTTCAACACAAGGCAACTTGTTGTAAATGTGGAAGTTTATTATACATCCAACTCTGCCGTAAGTACAAACAGTATCAATGTTGCCCTATTGCAAAGCAACGTACTTGCTCCGCAATCAGGTATGGCAAGCAACCCTGCACAGATTGTGGGCGAACTATATCGGCACAATCACATTTTAAGACATTTGCTCACGGAGCAATGGGGCGATGAAGTTAATACCACAACAGCAGGCACGTTTATTTCGCGACAATACACATATTCAATACCCGAAAACATAAGAGAAGTGCCATGCGTGTTGGAGGATTTGGACGTGGTTGTGTTTATTGCCGAAGGGCATAAAAACATTATCACCGCTGCGGAAAGTTCAATTACGTATCTGAATGTAAACCCGCGTTTGGGCAAACTTACAGAACTTGACACAGATGAATGTTCCGCAAAAACGGCTGTCGAAGTGAAAAACTTTTGGAACGCACAGGAAATCAGGGAAATGGATTTTGTAATCACCGACAACACAGGCAGCACAACCAACTTCCACTGGAACGGCAGGATTATTGGACAAAGCGCTAACGACACAATCATTTTGCCTGAAATAGAATTGACGCCTGACGTGGAAAACAACATTTCCATTGCTGTAACGGCAATCAACGGACAGAAATTCTCCTGCAATGCAGATTATACTTTGGCAAAAAGAAAATTCAATGTTCATTCAAATGTTAAAATTAAGTTGGCTACCGACAGGTACGCAAGCCAGGTTACATGCGAATTAATAAGCCCGACAGGAGAAGTGGCGCTAACGGCAGGACCTTGGAGCGATTTGAGTTACAATGGCATAATGTCCCGCAATATTGATTTGCCTCTGACACAAAAAGGTTGTTGGGTTTTCAGAATCTACGACAGCGGAGGAGACGGCGTCAATTCGGGATTCGGCAACGGCTATATTGACGTGTTGGATGAAGCAGGAAAGCAAATTCACAGATTTGACGGTAAATTTACCGACACTTTCGGCGTTTTTCTAAACAGCGATGGCATGGCAGGAAATGAAAACATTATTTCTGAAAACGAAATAGAAATTTACCCAAACCCTGCTTCTGACGAATTAAGAATTAAAAATTATGAATTAAGAAAGGGGGAAAATATAGAAATTACCAATGTTTTGGGTAAATTAGTGGTTTCAAGTACCTCAACCACCATTAACATATCGCATTTGCAAAGCGGCATGTATCTGCTTAAAGCAGGAAATCAAATAACAAAATTCATTAAGAGGTGAAATATTTTTTTAGTTTTAATTTATATATAAGTAGTTTTTTATGAGAAAATTTGTTACATTTATTGTATTGGTTGCAATGGGGAGTTCCCTATTTGCACAGCGTGATTTAGGGCGTTGCTCAAACAGAACGCAAATGTTGAACTTGCCGATTCAGGAAATTGTTGCTTCGCCTGAAAATGTGCAAGAAATGACATGGACGGCAATCAACCTGCCGTACTCTGAATTGGTTACATACGACGATGCAAATTGCGAGTATGTTGCCAACTATTATCTAACAAGAGGTTTTTATTTTACGCTGACGGAAACCTCAAACGTGGTTATAAATGGTCCTTGGGCGTGGGCTTATTACTATCTGTATGATAGTCGGGACATTACAACAGCAAAGGAACTCGCTCGTGGCTATGCAATATATGCTACGCTTGATGCTGGCACTTATTATATTGCCACAGACGACAACGGCTGTTACTATTTCAAAGACATGGACGGTCAATATCTGACGCAGCGCATGAACGTGTATTTTGCCAACGGCACATACCCATCATACACAACCCTGCCATATTCGCAGGAACTTAACAGCTCGGCAAGCGTTGCAGGACAAATGAACGACACGGTGCTTGTTTTTACTACTTCTGTTGGGATTATTCATTCAACCGTAACGCCCTATTATCTCAACATTGAGGAAAACAAGTCGTACAAAATTACATGCACTATAACTTCTGACAACACAGAAGATTATGCAGGAGGTTTATACATTCTCGACGAATCGCTTACAGGCACTTCCAACGACTTGAAAAGTTCATTGATTATTGACGGAGGCAAATCAGGAAACGCAGAAACACGAAGCAGAATTTACAATGCAACTTACACCGGCATAGCAAAAATATTGCCTGTTGCATTTACTGGCGGCGTTTCATATACCATTTCTGTGGAGCCAATGGAAACTTATCTGCTGCCGGAAGCGCTTGACATAGCAACCAGCCTGGCAACTTTCCCGCACACAGCAACAGGAAATATTGAAACAGGCATTTTGATTAATGCACAGGACGGCTCGGTAATAGGCAGTACTGATTACTCAAATCAACTTTACAACGGCTTTCCATTTAAAATTGATTTGAACGAAAGCGATAAGGTTAATATTGCAATGAACATTGATTATTTAAATGTTTATAATCTTGGCTACATCTATCTGTTTGAAAAAACAGCAAACAACGCTTACAACAAAATCGGCGAAGTGGGTTTCCCGCAAACGCCTGCAATTGAGTTTGTTGCACCCGAAAAAATGGACTTGTACATTTTGACTTCAATCGCTTATCTGATGCCTTATCCGAATGCTACAGGTATGACTTATGAATTGTCAATAGACAAATCTCCCATGAGTTTGCCTGATATTACTGTCGAAAGCATAAACATATACCCAAACCCTGCAAGTGAAGTTTTGCAAATTACAAACTACGAATTGCAGAAAGGAGAATATGTTGAAATTATGGATATTACAGGCAAGGTTGTGATTATTTCAGAAACTTGCCCTGTTAATGTAAGTTCTTTAGCAAAAGGCATTTATTTTGCAAAGATTGCTAATAAAATCGGTAAATTTATTAAAAAATAGAAAAACGATTTTATCCTTTAATACCCCCCCGACAATATGTATGTTGTCGGGGGGGTAAAAGTTTTCTATTGATATACATTCATCCTTTACCTTTGCATCCCTTTGGGACGCTGGCGAATATACATATATTCCATTTCTACCGAGCTATGCAAATCCTGACGGATCGCAAATTTTGTCCTGTACAGTAAATTAGAAATTCACATTCCTCATATCGCCCGTTTGATTGAAAGCTACATGGAACGACAGGGCTGCCTCCATGTTTTGCGGAGTATGACCCTTTTGACCTAATTTGAGGTATCTGTTCAGAATACCTTTATATTCAGGAGATACGCAATTTTCAATGATCAGCTCGGCACGCTGAACAGGCGACAAACCGCGCAAATCGGCAACGCCATGTTCCGTAACTAATATCTTAACAGAATGTTCGCTGTGGTCAACATGAGATACCATTGGAACTATTGCGCTGATTTTTCCACCTTTAGCTACCGAAGGCGTAGTGAAAATGGATAGATAGGCGTTGCGGCAAAAATCGCCTGAACCGCCAATTCCGTTCATCATTTTTGTTCCTACAACATGCGTTGAATTGATATTACCAAAAATATCTGCTTCCAGCGCTGTATTAATGGATATTAAACCAAGACGACGGGCAACTTCCGGACTGTTGGAAATCTCCTGCGGACGAAGCAATATTTTCTGCTTGAAGAAATCAAGGTTATTATGTACGTCCTCCAGCGCCGGTGTACTCAAAGTCAGTGCGCAACCGCTTGCAAAAGTCACTCTGCCTGCTTTCATCAGGTCGATAACAGCATCCTGGATTACTTCCGTATATACTTGAAAAGCAGGTATATCCTTGTTGGATCCCATAGCGCCCAACACCGCGTTTGCAATGTTGCCCACTCCCGACTGAACCGGCAGGAAAGAAGCCGGAATACGCCCTGCCTTGATTTCCGACGACAGGAAATTAGCCACATTAGCGCCAATCCGGTTTGTTATTTCGTCGGCAGGAGTAAATTTGCCTACTTCATTGGGAAGGTTGGTTTCGACAACGCCTGCAATTTTTTTCGGATCAACCTGAATATAGGGAACGCCTATTCTGTCGCTTGGCGAATAAACAGGAATTTCTTTCCGCACGGGCGGGTCGGCAGGCTCATAAATATCATGAATACCAGCCAGAGCTTCCGGATGATAACGGTTTAATTCAATGAATATTATATCTGCTAAACGCGCTATTGTGGGAGAAATTCCAACGCCGGAAGTGAGATAAATTTTGCCGTCGTCGGTAACGGAAGAGGCTTCCAGAATAGCAATTCTTGGTTTGGGTAAGAATCCATAACGCAGATACTGAGGCAATTCCGACAGGTGAAGGTCGAAATAATGAGCGTCGTGAGCATTTAAGGCGTTCCTTAAATCAGTGTTGGACTGGTAGGGCGACCTGAATTTAATCGCATTGGCACGCGCCAGGACGCCATCAATCATATCGCCGGTGGACGCGCCAGTAAATACGCCTACTTTGAAAGGATTACCTTTTGCATGTTCTTCTTCAGCCTTTTTTGCCAGAGCCTGAGAAATCACTTTTGAACATCCTGCCGGAGTGAACCCGCAGAATCCTATTACATCATCATTTTTGATAAAAGAGGCAGCTTCTTCTGCCGATAGTTTTTTATAAATCATAATAAAAACAAAAATTTTTACTGTTTTGCGGTGCAAAAGTACGGAATTATATGCACAATAAAAAATGAATTGCACAATTTCTGCTTGAAATTACAAAAAAACTAAAAACTAAAATATAAAAACTAAAAACTTCGCCGACACGGGTTTTTCAGTTCTCAGTTCTCAGTTCTCAGTTCTCAGTTCCGTGCCGCTTAATAGTCACGGCTTACAAAGCTACCCAGCGAAAGCCACGTCATTGCGAAGGCGAAGCCTGAAGCAATCCAGCATTTAGTTATCAGTTTTTAGTTATCAGTTTTTTACTGGATTGCTTCGCTAACGCTCGCAATGACGTTGCACAAAATTAAACAGATCATCTGCAAAACACAAGGTTTTGCGAGAAGGCGCGTAGCGCCAGTATCTTT
>JAIRPX010000250.1 GCA_031256775.1 Dysgonamonadaceae bacterium | reverse complement strand
ATTAAGGTATCGCAGCTACGCTGCTCTGTTTATATTACGTACATCCTTTACCGTGCGCTTACGCACACGGCTACAAAGATACTGGCGCTACGCGCCTTCTCGCAAAACACAAGGTTTTGCAGATGATCCGAGTATTAATATAACCAAAGAAAGAATGTTATTTGTTTTGAAAGGAATTAATACTGTATTATTAAAACTGTTGCGTAAACTGCGATTCCTTCTTCCCTTCCTACGAATCCCATTTTTTCCGAAGTAGTAGCTTTTATGGAAATATCTTCGACGTCAACTTTCATCACTTGCGCCAAACATGTTTTCATTTGCGGGATAAAAGGATTGAGTTTCGGATTCTCGGCGCAAACTGTAATGTCGGCGTTCCCCAGTTCAAAGTTTTTATCACGGATAATTTTCAAAGTTCTTTCCAACAGTATTTTACTGTCGATATTTTTGAAATCATCGTCTGTGTCGGGGAAATGATAGCCTATATTTCTTTCATTTGCAGCTCCTAACAGTGCGTCGCATAAAGCATGGATAATAACATCGGCGTCTGAATGACCTTTTAATCCTTTGTTATGAGGCAATTTAATTCCGCCCAGCCATAATTCGCGATTTTCTGCAAATGCGTGAACGTCGTATCCAAAGCCAACCCGTATCTTCTTCATTATCTTACCAAACCTTTCAGTCCGTCCATATCGAAAGTCAGGGAGAAACGAAGCGTCTGGTCAAGAGGATTCGATGGCACTGTTGAAATCAGATAAGCCGCATCTAATTGAAATGCAGTCATTTTAAATCCAACTCCCAAAGAAAAATATTGCCTGTTTCCTTTATATGGATTTTCATAGAAATAACCGCCGCGTACAAAAAACTGGTTGTTATAGGCATATTCAGCGCCTAAAGACCACATTATTTCCCTAAATTCTTCTTTTGCTCCACCTGGCGCGTCGGAAAACGATTTGAAAATTCCGGCAATAGGAGAAGTTTCCCTGTATCTTTTCAGCGCTTCACTTTTTTCTTCAGCGCTCAAACCTTGCATGTCGGGCGGGGTCGGCACCATATATTTATTTGCATCCACATTGAATGACAGGGTGTTATAGTCGTCCATCGGAAAGAGGAATGAAGCCCCCAGCCGAAGGTTTGTTGGAATAAAATAAGTGGTATTACCGCCATCATAAGATATTTTAGTACCCATATTCGACAAGTTAAATCCCAATCCCAGCAGACACTCGTTGTTTCCCATCATTACATAGTTATTATAATATCCTGCCAAATCGGCTGCCAGTGCATAACCTGGCTGCAAATCGGAAGCGCCGGTTACATTGGTTCCCATATCAGAATAAATGAAGCGGATATTGGCGCCTATTGAAAATTTTTCGGAAAGTTTCAATGAATAACCTGCGTCTATAGCCATTTCATAAGGATTTACCTGCGTCATTTCCTGTCCGCTCTCTGTGGTTATGGATATGCTTCCAAGTGAGAAATAGCGCAGTGAAGCTCCTATTGTTCCCAGCTCTGGATCACCAACTTTGTAGAAGCCTGACAGGTAAACAAGATCAATATCGTTAACTAAACTTCTTAGCCATGGCGTATAGGAAAAAGTAACGCCTGCTTTGCTGTATGCAAAAGCATTTTTTGCCGGATTCCAGTATTGCGAAGCCATATCAGGCTCTGTAGCAGCTCCAATATCGCCCATACCGCCACCGCGCGCGTCGGGTGCAATTGTTAAAGAAGGCACACTGACTGTGACTGCATTAAATTCACTTCTACCGGCGTCATCATCAGCCTTTATAATCTGTACGGCAATAACCAATAAAAAGACGCTCGCAAAAGCCTTTATTTTATTTGTTGTATTCATCACTTTCTGTTTATTATGTTTGTCGTATATAAACCAAAAAATATTCAATTTATTGTTTCAAAACAATGATTTTTTTAGCCTTTGTTGCTTCTTTGCCTTCAGAGGAGCATATAACTGCTTTATAAATATAGACGCCTTCTTCGATTCTTCGACCGGCGTTGTTTGTCAAGTTCCATTCAACTTCATACTGTTTTTGCCATGAAGAAGAACCTGCTTCCTTGTGGCTCCAAACTTCACGTCCTGTCAGGTCATATACCAGTATTTCCACATCAATGATCGATTCCGGACGGTCGTGGGTTAATCTGAAATTAGTGAAATCGCGTGCAGGAATATTTGTCGCCGTAATATCGTACAGCTTGGGTTTCAATCCTTTAACCACATTGAACGACAGTGAATCCGTTGCAGAAATATTCAATATATTCCAGACTTTAAATTTCAGTATATGTCGTCCTGGCGCGAGTTCCGGAATGGGGAATTTTATTTCACCACCTGTTTCATTTTGCGGAATAAAATAGTCATTAAGAGAATAGAAGTGTTTGGGCGAATTATCAATACAAATTGTAATATCGCGTCCCAGTCCGTTGCCGGTTATATTTATTCCGGTCTTGTCAAAAACGCCTGCTACAAAGAACGGAGTTTCATTAACGTCGCCGCCACTGACAAAAGATTCGGAGTTTAGAAACATTTTTGTGATTTCCGGAGGCGTTGTTTCATATTCCGCGTTACTTGAACCGGCAAGCATATATTTTGTGTAAAATCCGTTAGCATCCATTCCATTTGTTATATCGTTTGCATAAAAATTAATCTTACCGTTATCCTTGTTATATGATATGTCGAAAGGCACAGTGAACGAAACAGAGAATTTTCCGTCTTTCACCTGACTGTTTCCTGTGAAAATTTTATTGGGATAGTCGGAAAATGAAAAAAATTCAGTATCCGAAATACGCGCATGGGAAACGATCATCTGTTTACTGTCGAACACAGATGTTTTTAAGTTGCCGTTAAAATTGGAAACGATATTTCCTTCTCCGTCAACGATATTTCCTTCCATAACTATTTTATCAAGAGCGCGGAACGAACAGGTTTCATTTTCATTAACAGATTCTCCATTTATTTTTTCTAATTTTACATTCAATTTCGGATAGCTAAGCGACAGTGCTGGGTCGCCTAATAGCACATAGTTCAGTTTATTAGCATCCGATCCCATACTGTTTTTACTTTTTCGTAAAACGTCGCCTAATCGTGGAGGATTATTATTGTCATCAAAAGAAAACAGGTTTCTAATTAAATAATTATTAAGACGGTAATTATTCTCCGAATATACGACGCGGGTAGTTGTAAACAGCGCGATAGCAGCGCTTTTCTTGTTCAGGAATGCTTCTTCTCCGCCGGAAGTAGTAATCGCATCATACCAGCCGAAATCGCAGGTTGCAGTAATCCAGAGGGGCAAACCTTCGAAATCCATTTGCCTCACGTCGGCAACATTCAGCATATCCTCTCCCGACCATGCACTTATACTGCCATGACCGGTGTAGTTCAATAAAAGGCAACCTTCTTTCAGAGCGTTAAAAAACTTTTTTTTAGCATCGGGGTACGTTTTTTTTCCATTGAGGTTGAAAGGATTAAAAGCGTCCATATACGATTTGGTTATCATATATTGAGGATGGTTTGTTTCGATATAACTGGCTATATCGTTTGATTGCCGCATGTGAGTAGGAACGTTATTGTCGGCGTCGTCGGCTGTTAATATCAGTCTGTTTTTCCAGTCGGAATACAAATTGTTATTCATATATCCAATCACTTTATTTACAGCATTTTCTGCCTGAGAAGTCGAACTCACGGGGAATCGTCCTACCCCCAGATCCAAACCGTCCCTGCTGATATAAACGCCTTCATTGTCGTCCAGAAAGCCAAAATAATCGTCAGTTCCATACGAATAGGTTTCATTGGTAGATTCTACCATTTGATATGTCAGCAGATAATAACGTGGATCCATTTTCGTAGCGGCTGCGCTAAGATGCCTGTTGTCGAATATTCCATCGCCAAAAAGGAGAAGATATTTCGGTTTTTCATTTTCCGTTTCAGCGCGGTCGTAAAACATTTTCATGAAACGCCTGTATGCGGTTGCATCGGGATTCCCCGACGAAAATTCATTGTAAATCCATTCTGGCTGAACAACAATCACCTTTAATCCTGTTTTCCTGTGCTGCTCGGCTAATAATTCCGCATAGCGGATATAAACTTCCGGAACAATTATAGCCATATCAATTTGCTGGGTAGCATGTAGGTTTTGATTTTTTATTTCACCTGCAACGGTCGGCGACGGGAAAGCCTTACTGTAATCAATCATTACGTATTCCCGCAGAACGCTGTTTTTTTGAGCATTGAAACTCAGTGTGTTACCGTTGCGCGAAGTTTCTACTGTCTTTACGTCGAAGTTTTCTGTTACGTCCCATACAAGCGACTGATTACCTGCATTTTCGATGACATATTTCACGTCGGATGTTTTGCTGTTGACATTTCTAAAAAAGGTATAACCCGTATCGTAAAATTGCAGTCGCCGCTTCATATTTAGTCTGATATAATTCAGGTATGCAGCTGATTGATTAGAAGCAGTATAAGTGATATTAACTACGCTTGATTCATTTTTTTCTCCCGACCAGATTCCCGTCCTGTTATTCAAACTTGCCTTTTCATATTCTCCGGAAATGGAAGCAACCTGAAAATTAATATACTCTACATTATTGACAGACAAGGATAGGGTGGCAGGAAAATCTTTTGATGTAGAGCTGACAAAAGATACGCGCACAATGCCTGGATCGGCAGTTATACCGGGAATGGAAAAGGTAAAGTTTTGAGAGTTTTTTCCTGTAAAACTTTCGCCAAACAATTCGCGTCCACTTGTAAGAATGTATGATTCATCTTTTTCGTGCAGTGCATAATCGTCAAAAGTGTTAAGCGAGCTGACTGCGCCGGAATAGGAAGGCAATTCTTCCATTATTTTAGGTCCGGCGTCGTTTTCGGTGATAAAATAAGAGCCGTAAGTAGTGTAGTGATTGATTTCATGCACAAACTCGTTTTTCGTATCGCAACTCCATTTAACCGTTCCTCTTCCATAGAAAAGGAGGTAATCACCTGCGTTAAATATACCGTCTGCGCCTTTATTCATCCACACAGACACTTCGGGAAGGTCGTCAATGTAAGGCTTGGTGAAATCTTCATTCAGCAGCCAGCCTCCGTAACCATATACTTTTATCTTAGCTGGGTCGTTGAAGCCCATTTTTTTAATATCATCATAAGTAAGCTTATATACAGCATTTTCAGTCACTTGCAGTTGCACCCACTTCCCCGACGACAGGACGGAGTTTTTTGCATAGCGCGAACCGTCGTTCATTGCTTTTGCCGTATAAACGGAAAATAGCAGCAAAATAGCGACAAATTGTAAACAGGAAGCGACAAACAGGCGCTTTCCCCTTGCGTTTTTATTCGATACGTATTTCATAAAGTATATATATTGTTAATTATTTATTTTATCATAAAATCCAGCAACTTTATATTTGCAATATATCCTTCCAGATGGTCGTTTATATTCACCTTTCCTGTTCCTGCGGGCGTTCCGGTATAAATTAAATCGCCAATTTTCAATGTAAAGAAACGGCTTATATACGCTATTATTTCATCTATTTTAAATAGCTGATTTTCCGTATTATCTTCCTGAACAGTAACGCCATTGATATTCAAGCGGAAAGGAAGTCTGTTTATATCCATGCCAAATTCGTCCAAATGTACAAATTTACCTGTTATTGCCGAATTGTCAAAAGCTTTACTTATTTCCCACGGCAAAGCGTTCTCTTTCAATTTTTGCTGCAAGTCGCGAGCTGTCATATCAATACCTACTGTCACTTCCTGATAGTAGCGATAAGCAAATCGCTGTGCAATATTTTTTCCCATGCGGCATATTTTCACCACAATTTCCGTTTCATATTGAATATCGGCGGAAAAATCGGGAATATAGAACGGTTTGCCATCCTTGAGTAAAGAAGAATCTGCCTTCATAAAGACAGTCGGCTCTTTATGAATTAACGTATTATGCATCTCTTTATTGTGGGAGGCATAATTCATACCAATACAAATAATTTTCATTATGAATTATTTACACACTGCAAAGATATATAATTTGATCAATTCATGCAAATACGCAAAACGGGACGCGGGACGCGATGAAAAAAAGCACTAAGACACGAATCGCCCTATTTTTGCTATACTTTACGCGGTTTAATTTTGTGCAACGTCATTGCGAGCGTTAGCGCTGAACAAAATTAAACTGAGTTATGCTCAGAGGCTGTTTTTATGTTAACAAACATTTTTTTGCTATTTTGTAACATATTTTTTATTATTCTGTAATCGGCTTCCTCTACTTTTGTGCGAAATTTTTAAATAATTATATATTAAAATGAGCAAACTTAAAATTGTATTTTTACAAATTGTTTTATTATTCCTTGTATCTGTTAACTTGCAGGCGCAAGAAGGAGGGAAAAGTACACTGAAAGGCTATGTAGTCGACGAATCCGGTGCAATTCCTGGCGTTTCATTATTTATAAAAGGTACGCATACAGGAACTGTTTCCGGCACCGACGGATCGTTTATCGTATCCAATATTCCTTCTGGGAAAGTTGTACTTGTAGCCAGTTT
>JAIRPX010000248.1 GCA_031256775.1 Dysgonamonadaceae bacterium | reverse complement strand
CGCAGCTACGCTGCTCTGTTTATATTCCGTACATCTTTACCGTGCGCTTACGCACACGGCTACAAAGATACTGGCGCTACGCGCCTTCTCGCAAAACACAGGGTTTTACGGGTGAACCGGTATTCTTATTTCAGCCTGATTATCTCTGCATTTGCTTTATCTACAACCGATTGCTCCAGCGACGCCAAGTAAATCCTTGTCGTAGTTTCGTTTTCGTGTCCCATACTTTCGCTGATAACTTCCACAGGAATGCCTTTGCGCAACGCCAGCGTAGCCCATGTGTGGCGGGAAACATACGAACTCAAAGTTTTTTTCAGTTTCAGTATTTCGGAAATGCGTTTCAGGCGTTTATTGTGGTTTCGCAACTGGCTGACGCTACTGCGGTTTTGAGATGTGAAAATCGGAAGTAGATAGTCCTCAAGCGTTTGCTGCTCGTAGCGCGATATGATTTTCTGCATACAGTCCTCTATTTTAACGGTTAACGTTTGTCCTGTCTTGCTTCGCGCATAAACTATATAACCGTTTTTAACATTGTTTTTACGAAGATTTGCCATATCCACAAACGACATTCCGCGCATATAAAAACTGAACATAAACAGATCGCGGGCTAAGGCAAGTTCGCTGTAAGCGGATAAATCCAGGTTTTTGAGTTTGATGACTGTTTTCTCATTTACAGCGCGTTTCACTGTTTTGTCGATGTTTGTAAAAACTCTGGCAAAAGGATTTCTTTGTGTTGTTAGTCCCAATTTAACTGCCTGATTATAAACAGAACGTAAAGATCGCATATAGCAGGCTACAGTATTTTTCATTATACCCGATATTTTTAAATGACTTTCATATTTCCGCATCAAATCGTCGTCGATACTGTCGAGCGTAATGTCTTGCCCGCAAAGGAATCGTTCAAAGCTCTTTTTTGCAGTAATACAAATACTTGCCGTTTTTCGACGGTTGCTGCTTATTAAATCCTTAACAACATAATCAATAAATGGAAACAGGTAACCGCTTAAAGAATTACCGGCATACAACTCTGCCAATTCTTCCACTGTGTAATCGTTTTGCATTTCAAGTCGGCGAATCAATTCGGTAATTTTTTTAATTTCTGCTTCCAGTCCGGCTTTTATGTGATCCGGCTGATTTTCCCATTCCTGAGGTAAAAGCCGGAAGCGCGTTCTAAGCAATTTGATTTTCCGGCTGTGAATCAGTTGCAGGCAGATAGCTCCTCTTTTGTCTTTCAGTTTAGAGGGCATAAATTTCAGTTTAATTGATGTATTCATTGCTTATTTTAGTGTCTGTGCGAAATATTATTTCCGCATATTAAGATTGCTTTTGCTATCTTAAAAACACTAAAAAATGCTTATTGGCGTTATAGTAAAGTTAATTTATGTGTTTTTCACACATTCGAAAGTAGCGCCGGATTCAGGATTTTCCCTGTTTTTTCTTTTTTTGCGCTTCTTTCCGTTCTTTTTCTTTCTGTTTTCGTTCCTCTGCTTTTCGTTTTTGATTAGCTTTATATTCTGCCTGTTTTTGTTTTCGAGCTTCTTCTTTTTCCTTTTTAATCCGTTTCTTTTCGGCTTCCTGAGCTTTTTTCTTTTCTTCCTTTTGCCGAATTGCGTCTTTTTCTTCCTGTTCCTTTTGCTTCAAAGCTGCTTTTGCTTCGTCTTCCTCCTGTTTTTTAAGGGCTTTTTGCTCTTTTTCTTTCTGGCGCGCCAACTCTCTCTCTTTTTTCTCCTTTTCGGCTTTTTCTGCTTTCAATTTTTTTTGCCTTTCTTTTTCTGCTTTTTCCTGTTCGCGGGCATACTCGTCAATAGCATTGTTCGATTTATTTCTTTTGAAAAGATTAAGGAAAGCTCTTATCGGATCGTTGGCAACTTTGTCGATAACGTCGTTTGCCTTGTCAACCGTTTCTGACGCCTTATTATAGAGTTCGTCTATTTTTTCGTCTGTTTCACTGATTTTCTCTTCTGTGCCGACAATGCTGTCGTTTTGCAACTCAGGAGTTGCAACAACAGGAGATGGAACTGTTTCTGTATCAGCCTTGTCGGATTCTTCCTCTATCTGTTCTTCCGTATCGGGCAATGGAGATGCGTCATTTACTTCAACTTCTTCCTTAACGGGTTCTAATTCTTCTGTTTGCTTCTGTTTCCATTTTTCAATCAGGACACTGTTTTCTTTACCATACTGATTTTCAAAGAATTGCATATATTCTTCCAGGGTTTTACCTTTCATCAGTATTTCATAATTTTCCAGAGAAATCGGCACAGTGACAAGCGCATTTCCCAGATCGGGCATATATCCGTCTGGCTGATTGATTTTAGAGATATACTGCAACACTTCGTCCATATTGTTAAAGCCCTTAACCTGAAGCATGTTTATTTCGCCAATGTTTGTTTTTTCCAGATCGAAGTCGTTGAGTTTGAAGTTGCCGAAATTATAACTTGCCACTGTATAAAGGAGCAAATTGTCATCAAGCGTTTCTTTCGGATATATAAGCAGGAGCTTAGCTGCTGAATTGGTTTCAGGCGAGAAAGTTAACGATTCGGTTTCTTCCGGATTATCTACGTTGCCGAAACGCATGTTGAACAGGTTGCCGCGCGCCAACATTCCGCTACCGGAAGCTGAAAGTGCTAATCCCCGCTGAAAACCTTTCATCATTTCTGAAGCCAAAACGCTTACGTCGGCGTCGGGGTATCTGTTTATTAATTCTTTCAGTCGTTCTTTGAAAATGTCGCCTTCTTTTGTCTGCACATAGCTCAATGCGTTCAAAAACATGAATTTAGGCATGAGTTTGCTTTGGGAATATTTGTTTGACGCCTGTTCGTAATTGTTCCTGACTGTTTGAAAATCTTCATCAAGATATGACTGATAAGTATTCCTGTAAAGCGAATCCTGTATGACGTCCATCATTTTCATATTGTATTCATAATCAGGGTTTGCCATAGCAATTGCATATTCGCTGTCGGGGAATGTTTCCCTGATTTTCTGCTTGTAGAGATTAGCCATGACAATATCGTTTGCCCTCAGATAGATCAAATAAGTTTGATAATATGCTTCCAGTTTATTTTCGTTTTCAGGATAGCGACTGTCTAACGTATTGAAAGTTTCCAGAGCAAGTTCGCCATCTTCCAGTTTGTCCTTGTATATCAGCGCCATATTGAAAAGACCATCGGCAATAATCAGATTCGACGCCTCAACGTCTTCTTCCGTTTTTGGAATCTGCTGCAAATAGAATTGCGGATCTTTTGGATCGTTTATCTGTTCGGCTGTTGCTGCGTCGGGAGCTGTGTTGCCTTCTTCTTTGGGAAGATCGTTTTCTGTCTGTTCCGGCGTTACCGTTTCATCTTCATTCTGCTGATTTTCAGCAAACATATCGGAAACTGGATTCGTTTTGTTCCGTCTTCGCCAGTCGTCTTCCAGTTTGCGCCGTCCCCATTTCTGCTGGAAACTGTTTTTTCCAACAGCCACAATCTGAGGATTATAGAAATAAAACAGGTTTTCAGTATTTGGCGGCGCAACTATTCCTCCACCGGGAGACGTTGCAGGACGGCGATTATTGATATTCTGCTGCCTGCTTTCTTCACGCTGAGCCAGGAAATCTTCACGCTGAGATTTTTTTGCTTCCTCCTCTTCTTTTTTTATCAGGTCTTCTATAATCTTTTTAACAACAGCCAACTGTTCTTCTTCCGACATTTTCGACAGCGCCAATAAACTGTCCTGCAAGTGTACAGCCTCGTGAAAGACCACCAGTTCGTCTAAAACTTCTGAGCGCTTGGAAACTCTCGGATAGGCTTCGTGTTCTTTTTTAAGTTGCCCCAGAGCTTCTGAATAATTGGGCTGTGCCGAAACATATTTTCTCTGATGAAAATAAATATCGCCTAACTGTATCTGGTTAAGCGCTTTGTCCAAACCGTTTTGCGTGCTTTTAGCGACTCCCTCTTCGTAACTTGCAACGGCTTTAAGCGTGTCTGGAACAGTCATGTAAACATTTCCCAGAGCATAGTAAATCTGGTCGAGATAGTCTTTGTTTTTAGCGTTTTTTGCCATTTTACGGAGCTGTCCGGTTACTTTTGTGGTATCGCCTCCGGGGTAAACTTCAGTCTGGCGGATTTTTGCATTGAACAGCAGAACGTATGGAAGGGAAGAACTGTTTATTTCGCTAAACGTTTTATATGCCATGCTTTTCTGTCCAAGACTTTTATACATCTGTCCAAGAAGGTATTTTTCGCGGTTTTTCTGTAATTTGCTTTTTTCCGAACCGATAGCTGTCTGCATGTAGGGAATGGCTTCTTCATAGCGCTTTTGCTTGACAAGAATATCAGCTTTAACTGTTGACCACCAGTTGTTTTGCTTCTTTTTCAACTGCTCGCGGTTAATTTTGGACAGAATATCTTCCGCCTCGAAATACCAGCCCATTTCGCCGTATGAACGGGCTTTCCATATTTTTGCATTATTCGATATTTCCGGTTGCGAAGCATATAAACGCGAAATATAGGAGAAAGAACTGGCTGCCTGAAGAAAATCGCCATTGTAGAACTGCGATTGAGCCATCAAAAACCAGGCGTTATAAAGGAAAGGATTATATTCGATTCTACTCATAAATTCCTGGTATTTAGCATCTTTCTGTTTGCCTGCCTTTTTTGCAGGCTTTGTCTGTATAGAATGGGTTTTAATTGCTTTAACCGATTTTTCTATTGCTTTGTCGAAAGAACCTCCCGTGTTAGGTTTATCTTTGGGCAAAGAACTTACAGGAAACATCATAATTGTTTCGGTATAGTTTTCGGTATAGTTTTCATTAAGGTTTTTCAGGGCTTCCCTGTATGCCTGTTCCCCGTTGAAATAAACATTAAAACGGGTATTAAACGAGTGATACCACCTTGTTCCCGCATTGTTTTTTGTAGAAGTGCAGGAATGAAGCAGAAGCAGTCCCGTTAGCAGGGAAAGTATGTAGCAAATTTTATTCACTGTTAATTATTTTCTCAATTTTAAACAGAATTATCTTTGTTTTATTGTTTTTCGATGGAAAAATGCCAGCAGTTTTCCTGCAAGGAAAAGAATAGCCTGCACAAAAACGACTGTAGCTCCGGAAGGAATATTAAGGTAATACGAAATTATCAGTCCTGAGAAACAGCTTATTATCCCAATTAAAACCGAGTAGAAAATAATGTTTTTGAAACGCGAGGTGAAGATATTGGCGGTCATCGGAGGAATGGTTAAAAGAGACGTCAACAGCATTATTCCTGTCAAACGGATCGACAGTACGATTGTTATGGCAATAGCCAGCATCATCAAATGACCGACAAGCGATGTTTTCACGCCTTTTGTCCGCACAAATTCGCTGTCGAAAGCGGTATAAAGGATCAGGCGGAAGAATTTTATGAACAGGACTGTCAGCACTGCGGCAAAAATTCCGCTGAAAAGCACGTCCTGATGCGTTACTGTAAGGATGTTGCCAAAAAGATAAGCTGATATGTTTGGCGCGTATCCTGGCGTTAAGGCAATGCCTATAACTCCAAGCGCCATTCCCAAAGCCCAGACTGCTGCAATTGCCGAATCTTCCCTTACTCCCTGCTTTTTCGACAGCCATTCTACTCCCAAAGCGGAGAAAACGGAGAAAATCAAAGCAGACAGAATTGGATTGAAACCTAACCAGAATCCCAGTCCCAATCCTCCAAATGATGCGTGAGTTATTCCTCCGCTTATAAATGCCAGTCGGCGGACAACAATATAGCTTCCGATTATTCCACATGCGATGCAGAGAAAAAAACTGCCTATCATGGCGTTCTGGAAAAAAGAATACTGAAATAACGACATGGCAAATTATGAATCAAGTTCTTCATTTACAGCGAATCCCGCTTTTTTCAAATCGTTCCAGAAGTTGGGATATGATTTAGAAACAACCTCAGGATTCTGTATTCTTACCGCCTTAGTCTTCAAACATACAGGCGCGAATGCCATAGCCATCCGATGGTCTTCGTAAGTGGAAATAACAGGATTGTTTTCTTCCTGACATTTCTCGCCAGTCCATTTTATTATGCTGTCTGATTCGTCTTTAAGAATATATCCAAGTTTTTTCATTTCCTGTTTCAAAGCCAGAATACGGTCGGTTTCCTTTATTTTCAAACTTTGTAAACCAGTAAAATGAAAAGGAATATTCAACATACAACAGCTAACAACCATAGTTTGAGCTAAATCCGGAGTATGGGTGAAATCGTGACTGAAAATGCCTTTGATGGTTTTTAATTCTTCAAACAGCTGAGCAACAATCGAATCGCCCTGAAGACTGTCGGATTCTAATCCTGCAAGTTCAACAGAGGCTTTGTTATCGCTCAGCGCCATTATCTCATACCAGTATGATGCTGCCGACCAGTCGCTTTCTACACGGAAAGGTATTGGTTTATAGCTTTGATATTCAACAAGGATGCTCGAACCTTCCCATTGGATTTCTATTCCGAAATTTTCCATCAAACGCTTTGTCATTTGGATATAAGGACGTGAAATTGCATTTCCTTCAATGTGAAGGCGCAATCCTCTTTTCATGCGGGGCGCAATCATCATTAAGGCGGAAATATACTGCGAACTGACGCCGCCATTCAGGTAAACCTCTCCGCCATTCAAGGATTTACCTTTGATTTTTAAAGGAGGAAAACCTTCTTTTTCAATGTATTCTATTTCAGCTCCCGCTTGTCGCAAAGCCTCTACTAAAATATTTACCGGACGGTTTTTCATCCGTTCCGTTCCTGTAATTGTGTATTCTCCTGGAAGTTGCGCCAGATATGCCGTAAGGAAACGCATAGTTGTTCCGCCTGCGCCAGCATTGATGAAACCTGCTTTTGATTCCATAGCTTTTAACAGGGCTTTTGTATCATCGCTGTCGGAAAGGTTGTCAACAGGGTATGGGTTGCTACTCAAAGCGTTAAGTATCAAAACTCTGTTGCTTATGCTTTTAGAAGCAGGCAAATGAATAACGGAATTAATACTGGAAGGAGCTGTCAGTGTGTAAATCATACCGTAACCAGTTCATAATTCCTGCTTCCCAGTCCGATTTCTTCTGCATATTTAAGTCCGGCTTCCCAGTCGGTGTTGGGATGAAGCAGTTTGAATTTATCTACATTTTGCAGTTCTCCATACTGTCTGGTATTCAAGACTGTATTGATATTTGCCGCCGATTTCGAGACCAAATCTGCAGACGCCTGGTCTAATGCAACTGGATCGAAAGAAGCTGCCATTCCGATGTTTGGAACAATAGCTGCGTCGTTGCAGTTCCAGCAATCGCAATTCGGCGAAACGTCCATGATAAAATTGATGTGGAAATTTGGTTTGTCTTTCAAGACAGCCATCGTGTATTCGGCTATTTTATAATTCATTATGTCGGTCGAATTGTTCCATACCGGTTGAGCTGCTTCATATTGACATATTGCAACGCACTGTCCGCATCCTACGCATTTTTCGTAGTCTATTTCCGCTTTTTTTTGCGTATTCAGGCTGATTGCATGAGATGCGCAATATTTAATGCACTGTCCGCAGGAAACACATTCTGCCGCATCAATAACGGGCTTTGAAGAAGAATGTAGGTCTAATTTCCCTGCTGCCGAAGCCGATCCCATTCCCAGATTCTTCAATGCGCCGCCGAAGCCAGCCTGTTCATGTCCTTTAAAATGGTTCATGGAAACAACGATGTCGGCTTCAGCAATGGCTGAACCTATTTTAGCTTTCTCAGTATATTTTAAGTTAACGGCAATTTCCCTGTAATCAATAGCTTTCAGTCCGTCGGCAATAATTACGGGACAGGGAACGGCAACCGGATTAAATCCATTTTCAAAAGCGCTTTGAATATGATCGATTGCATTTGAACGCTTTCCAAGATAGAGAGTTCCCGAATCGGTCAGAAATGGCTTAGCCTGCTTGTCTATCAGGAATTTAGCTATCGTAGCCGCATAGTTAGCCCTAATATAGGACAGATTTCCGGGTTCTCCAAAATGAATTTTTATAGCCGTAAATTTATCCTTAAAATCAATACTTTCGATTCCTGCTTTCCTGACAAGAATTTGCAGTTTTTCTAACAGATTACGTCCAGGCTTTGCCCGCATGTCGGTAAAATAAACTTTTGACATAATTATATTGATAACTTTATAATGATTAGTGTCATATTTAATCTTTTTCGGCTGTAAAGGTAGCAAATAAAATTCAATTTATTCGATAATCTTTTGTTTCTCTAAGATTTTGTATTACATTTGCACCCGGATTTACAGATTTAATTTACAGGGATGAGCCATCATAAGTGTGTTTTAATAGTTATTTATAATCACAAATATGACAAGAATATTGGGTTAATCGAAAGGATATATCAAAATCGCTTTTCGGCTATATATCATTTAGTTCCTTTTTACACAGGCAATAAGCATAACGTTATTCCGGTTTATGATAATTCCCGCTATTTTGAAGGATATATTGCTCAGGGATTTAAACATTTCTATAATGAAAAGTTCGCGCATTATTTTTTTGTTGCGGACGATATGATCCTGAATCCGGCTATTAATGAAAATAATTATTGTGAATATTTTCATCTGGATGAAAAAAAATCTTTTATACCGGAAGTAATTAGCATGTATAAAGACTGGTACTGGTCTCATACTTGTGAAGCCATTGCTTTCAAACCTGAAAAAAAAGGGATTGAAATAAAGGGCGAATTGCCTGATTATGAAGAAGCTGAATACAGGCTTTTAAATAATGGGATGCTTGTCCGTCCACTGAATGAAGAAAAACGCTTGAAATGGAAGCATTTGAACGGTAAATTAAGATTCAATTTGTTGAAAAAAACAACCCGTTCCCGTTTTTTTGAGTGGTTATATTGTTCTGTTACGAGAAAAAGATATGCGTTAAGCTATCCTTTAATCGGTTCTTATTCAGATATTTTGATAGTTTCGTCATCTTCGGTAAGATCTTTTTGCCATTATTGTGGCGTATTTGCTGCTCTGGAACTGTTTGTTGAAATAGCTATTCCAACTGCTTTAGCTTTTTCAACAAATGAAATAGTTACGGAAAACAGCCTGTCTGTTAAAGGAAAAGCGCTCTGGAAACCGTCGGATTATGAATTTTTGCAGCCATACCGTAAAAACCTGAAACTGTTGATGGAAAAATATCCGGAAGCGCTTTATATCCATCCGGTTAAGCTTTCCCAATGGGAATGTTCTGAAGTGTAGAAATTTAGAATTTAGAAGTTTATAATAATGCAAAAGAAAAAAATTTTAGTGACCGGAGGCGCCGGATTTATTGGTTCGCATTTGTGCGAAAGGCTTTTGAATGAAGGCAATGAAGTTATATGTCTGGATAATTACTTTACAGGTTCAAAAAGTAATGTTGTCCATCTGATGGATAATCCATATTTTGAACTTGTCAGGCATGATGTTTCATATCCGTTCAGCATAGAAGTTGATGAAATATACAACCTGGCTTGCCCTGCTTCGCCAATACATTACCAGCACGACGCCATTCAGACTGTAAAAACATCTGTGATGGGAGCAATAAATATGCTCGGTTTGGCGAAAAGGCTGAATATCAAAGTGCTTCAAGCCTCTACAAGCGAGGTTTACGGAGATCCTAACGTACATCCACAGGTTGAATCATATTGGGGAAATGTTAATCCCGTTGGAATCCGTTCATGCTATGATGAAGGAAAACGATGCGCAGAAACGCTGTTTATGGACTATCACCGCCAAAATAATGTTAAAATTAAAATTATTCGCATATTCAATACGTATGGACCAAACATGAATCCAAACGATGGCAGGGTAGTTTCCAATTTTATAGTACAGGCTCTTAGGAATGAAGATGTTACAATCTTTGGCGACGGCACGCAAACGCGAAGTTTTCAATATGTGGACGATCTGGTTGAAGCAATGGTTCGTATGATGAATACCGATGATTCCTTTACGGGACCGGTAAATATCGGTAATCCCGGCGAGTTTACAATGCTCGAACTGGCAAACATGATTATTGAACTGACAGGCTCGAAATCGAAAATAATTTTCCAGCCTCTGCCAACCGACGATCCCAAACAGCGAAAACCGAATATTGAACTTGCTAAGGAAAAATTGAACTGGGAACCTAAGGTAAAATTACAGGATGGTTTAGTGAAAACAATAGAATATTTTAAGAAAATTATTTAATTATGAAACTTTCAGTTATTATTCCAGCTTATAATGAAGAAAAAACCATACACCTTATTTTGAATAAGGTAATAGCGGTTAATCTTCCTGGAAATATCAAAAAAGAAATAATCATTGTTAATGATTATTCAAAGGATGCTACGGTTGATGTTGTAGAAGAATATATAAAACAGCATCCGCAAAACGATATACGTTTGTTCAGTCAACCGAAAAATATGGGGAAAGGCGCTGCTTTGCATCACGGAATCGCAGAAGCAAGCGGCGATTATATTATTATTCAGGATGCAGACCTCGAATACGATCCTGAAGAATATAATCTGTTGTTGAAACCAATCACAGGAGGGTTTGCAGATGTGGTGTATGGATCGCGTTTCATGGGCGGGAAACCGCACAGAATCCTGTTTTTCTGGCATTCTATCGGAAACAAACTTTTAACATTTGTTTCAAATATGTTTACAAACCTGAACTTGTCAGATATGGAAACTTGCTATAAAATGTTCAGAGCTGATATTATTAAAAAACTTGATCTGAAAGAAAAACGTTTTGGATTTGAACCGGAAGTAACGGCTAAAATCGCAAAAATACCTGGAATACGAATATATGAAGTGGGAATATCATATTATGGAAGAACTTACGAAGAAGGAAAAAAAATTGGCTGGCGAGATGGACTCAGGGCTTTTATATGTATGCTGAAATATAGCCTGTTTTCAAAATAAGTTCAGAACTACCCAAAAAACAACTATAACATAATTATAATGAATAAGATACTCTATTCTGCGAGGCTTAAAAGTCTTGCAAACGAAAAAAACATTCTAAGGTTACTAATCATCTATGGAGTTGCTATATCGCTTGTGCAGTTCCTCGCAAACCGCAGTTTGTGGATAGATGAAGCTATGGTTTCATTGAATATCATACATCGCAGTCCGGCGGAGCTGCTCAAGCCATTAAACTATGCACAATCGGCTCCTCCACTCTTTCTTATTGTTGAAAAACTGTTTTCAACACTTATTCCGAACTCGGAATACGGACTTAGGCTGTTCCCAATGCTGTGTTTCTGGATGACTTTATTCCTGTTCGTACGCATTGCAAGGAAACAGAGGAACATATACGCTGTGTGTATCATAGCCCTTACGCTGTTTGTAACCAGTCGCTCGTTTTTGCGTTATTCCAACGAAGTTAAACAATATATGACTGATGCGTTAGTATTTATGTCAATCCTTTGGATTATTGTTAAGGATTATAAAAATGAGCAAATGAAATATTGGTCGCTCGGAATAGCCGGATTCATAGCCATTTACCTGTCTAATGTTGCACCGGTTATTTTAGCCACATCAGGCATATATTTATGCTACAAACTGTTTTTCAACTGCGATAACTCTGCCGAAAGAAACCGTAAATTATGGTCTTTATCATTAGTTTTTCTGAGCTGGATGGTTTCTGCTCTTATATATTACTGGTTTTTTGTTCATGGAAATCCTTGGAAAGACACAATGATGCTGTGGTGGGGTCGGGAAAATGGATTCTTTATTGTGAATCCGTTTGATGAAAAATTTGCAGATTCTATCACTAACGTTCTCAGTTCAATGTTTTCAGTATATTTTCTGTTATACTGGCCTTTTATTGGAATCAAACTGTGGTCTGTTATTTGTGTATTGTCGGTTTTATACATATCCGGAATCATCAGAATAATCAAATACAAAAAAACAGACTTGCTTATCCTGTATTGCTTACCGCTAATATTACATTTGACGATGTCTGCGCTGCATTTTTATCCTTTCGCGCACAGACTTGTATTATATACGTTTCCCTGTACAATATTAGTTTGTTCACTTGGTATTCAGCATATTATAGAAATAATCAATCTGTCGAAATACAAATGGTTTCCATACTTGTATGTCATACCGTTTTTAATACTTGCTTATACCACAACAAAATTGCCAATCAAATATATAGAAACAAAAGCAGGATTAAAATATATAGAAAATGCAACCAATAAAACAGAAAATGCAAATGTATACATGCTGCATCTGCACCAGTTCCAATGTCGCTATTATATTGACACTAAACATGTAAGCGAAAGAATCAAATTTATTAACAGTTCTGATTTTGAAGTTCCCAGTCTTATGCTGTCACATCTACCTCATAAATGGATAAAGGCTACTGACAAGTCCAATGTTGAAATTGGCTGGATTTACGATTGCAAAGGGAAAAACTGGTTTATGCTTTCTAATAACGATCCGGCAAGTAGCGCAAAGATCTTGCATATAGCAGATTCATTAGGTTACAAGAAATTAGACGAGTATGACAACTCTGGCGTACGCGCCTATCTGTATGACTGCGGGGAGTAAACTTTTTACACCCCGCTGAATGCGCTGAATCCTCCATCTACCGGAATAATAGCTCCGGTAACAAAACTGGAAGCATCCGAAGAAAGAAATTGGATAATACCGTTGAGTTCCATAATGTTACCAAACCGGCGCATTGGAGTTTTGGAAATTATCTTTTGACTTCTTTCGGTCAGTGACCCGTCAGGATTAATCAGCATTGCCCTGTTTTGGTCGCCAATAAAAAAGCCAGGCGCAATAGCATTAACACGAATACCTTCCCCAAATTTTTGCGCCATTTCGGTAGCCAGCCATTTCGTAAAAATATTGACTCCCGATTTTGCAACAGAATATCCGGGAACTCGCGTGAGCGCCGAATAAGTTGCCATCGACGAAATATTGATAATACTTCCTTTTTTCTGCTGCGACATAACTTTACCAAAAGCCAGACATGGAAAAACCGTTCCATTCTGATTGAGGTTAACCACTTTATTCCAATCCTCAATTTGCATGTCAAAAACAGTTTGACTGGAATCCAAAGTTGCTCCTGCAACATTTCCACCTGCGCAGTTGATAAGAATATCAATAGTTTTCCACTTTTCAACAATCTTTCCGGCTGTTTCGTTCAAACTGTTAATATCTAAAACATTACAGATAAAACCATCAGCTCGACCTCCTGAATTTTTAATTTCTTCAACACACCTGTTTACGTTTTCTTCCCTTATATCCAGAGCTATAATTTTTGCTCCCGATTGCGCTAAACTCCTCGCAATGCTGCCGCCCAGTACGCCGCCAGCTCCTGTTATAACTGTTACTTTGTCTTTGATGCTAAATAAATTGTCCATGTTTTTTTTATTATATTTACGTTTATTTAAAAATTGTGCAAAACACACAATATGACACAAAGGTAGTGATAATTTCCGTACAGGCAATCTTTTTTATAAACTTTTTCTGTTTATACTTCACAAGGCATAGTTTTGTGTAAAGAAACGTTCATTGTTCACAGTGGCTTGTTCCCCGTCAAGTTTGCCCTGTAGAAAATTTATCTAATGCAAATTTCATGTTAAATCAAACTACATATATAAGGCTGGATATTCACAGAATACTTTGTCCATTTCCGGCAAGTATGAAAACGGAGAAACTGTGAACAAGGGAGTTTTTTTCACACTGAATGATCGTTGCAATTTTTATATTCAGGACGATAGCGGCAATAAAAAAGATTTGATTTCCAGCTTGTGGCGGTTTGAATGTCTTGATAAAGATTCTGTATGGATTATTGAAAAAGAAATAACGGGCGGTAGTATATTTAATTTCATTTTGGACGATCTTAATGCCGTTGATCCCAGTACATTGAAACAGATTAAGAATGAAAATGACAACTCTGTACTGTTTCAGGCAAAAATTTCATGTACAGGTCGAACTGATTAGGGAGAGAATTTAGATTTGTCGTTCCCTGTTTTTTTGAATTTATTACCTTCTGTCCCGATAATTAATATATTGGAGATTGTAGATATTTCCAAGAAATTTCAGGGATATAGCTGTTTTTATGTAAAATTAAGTATATTTTATGACAAAACAGACTATTAACGTTGTATAGAAAAATAGTACGATGGACTTTATATAAATACTGTCAGTTATGATTTTCCGGAATCAACAGATTTCATAGATGCCTATTATTGGACAGACATAGACAGCATGGTTTTCATGGTTTCCGCTTTTAATAAATTTGGACGTTCTTCTTCTGAAAAAGATATAAGATTACTGCTTCGGACTTGCCTGCAAGTTTGATGGAGATTGACGACGAATCAGATATTTTGCTTTATCCCAATCCATTTAGCGATGCAATCCATATAAGGGAGGGATACGAAAATATCGAAAAACTGGTTATAACAGAACTTGGCGGAAGAACGGTAAGAATTTTGTATGAAATAAAAGCTCCGATAATACAGGTTGCCAATTTACCGGCAGGTATATATATAATTACCATTAAACAGAAACAAAATTCTAAAAATAAAAATTACAAATTAATTAAAAAATAAAAATTATACTCTGCACGGAGGCACAAGACACATAGCGCGAAGCGTTTACTTGTTTACTCACCCCTCGTTTACTTGTTTACTCATCTCTCGTTTACTCGTTTACTCATCTCTCGTTTACTTGTTTACTCCTCTCTTGTTTACTTTTCCCTCATTTACTCATTCTTCGTCTCGTTTTTTGTTTATTTTTTTGCAAAAGCAAAAAATAATGCTTATTTTTGTCCGAAATTATTCATTGTTCGCTAATTTGTAATTTTATATGAAAAAACTTTTCATTGATTTTATTGATTTTGGCTGGCGACGACGTTCAGACAGAGGTGCTGTGCGGGATCTTTATAGGCAGAATATTTGTGTTCAGGGTATTTTACGTGATAAAGATATTATATCAAAAGATATATTCGAGTTTTACCATTTTTTATTTTTTTTAAAACAACTGTTTATGAGAAAAAGTTTATTTTTTTTAGTGATGTTGCTGTTTAGCGCAGCAAACCTTTTTGCGGACAGCGGAACTATAGGAACGCTGACCTGGAATCTTGAAGACGGTACACTGACCATCAGCGGAACGGGTGTAATACCTGATTACAGCGGAGCCAGGCAATCTCCATGGACAATGTCAGGTCGTCGAAATTCCAATATAAATGTGATATTGGAAGAAGGTGTAACAGGTATTGGAACATGGGCTATTAGCGATTGCTGGGAGTTGATTTCCGTCAGTCTTCCTTCCTCTCTGGAATTTATTGGTGATAATGCTTTTAACGCTGACGGTAAGCTGTCTTCCATTAACATCCCAGAGAACGTAACAACAATTGGGTCAAAGGCTTTTTTCGGATGCTCTGCCCTGCCGTCTGTTGATATTCCTGCAGGTGTTACAAGTATTGGCGAGCAGGCTTTTTCAGGATGCGGCAACGTGACTGACGTAACCGTACACTGGACTACTCCTTTGGTTATTTCTTCGGACGTATTTTCCAGCAATGCTATTGCTAATGCGGTCTTGCATGTTCCAAACGGAACTAAAGCGCTCTACGAAGCCGCCGACGTATGGAAAGATTTCGGAACAATTGAAGAAACCGACCCCTGCGCAACTCCCCTTGGTTCCGGAACAACCGGCAGCCTGACATGGAAACTTTGCCCCGACGGAACGTTGACTATCAGCGGAACGGGCGCAATGCAGGATTACAGTATGACAAACTACAGCCCATGGTGTAGTAGCAACGCTTCTGCCGTAACCTCAGCTATCGTAGAAGAAGGCGTAACCGTAGCTGGCGATATGGCTTTTGCCTATCTGACGAATTTAGCATCTGTAAGTCTTCCCGCCAGCCTGACGAAGATCGGATATATGTGCTTTGGCATGAACGGCAACCTGACGTCTATCGTCATTCCATCCAATGTAACAACTATTGGTAATAATGCCTTTGCCGGATGCCTCGCTATTGCAGACATTGATATTCCGGTCAACGTAACGTCAATCGGAAATAATGCTTTTTACAGCTGTACCAGTCTTAACAGCGTTACTGTGCATTGGGATACGCCATTGAATGTTCCTGATGGAGTTTTTACAAGCGTTACTGTTGCAAACGTGCGTCTGATTGTTCCCGCAGGAACAAAAGCGCTTTACGAAGCTGCCAACGTATGGAAAGATTTCGGAACAATTGAAGAAATTGATCCTTGCGCAACTCCTCTTGGTTCCGGAACAACCGGCGACTTAACATGGAAAGTTTGCCCCAACGGTACGCTAACCATAAGCGGAAACGGAGCAATGCCTGATTGTGAGAGTATGGGAGGAGAACCATGGGCTTCTTATAAATCGAATATAAAGAACGTAGTAGTGGAAGATGGCGTAACAACCATAGGAGCATTGGTATTTTTCATGTACTCAAATCTTGTTTCGGTCAGTCTTCCAAACAGTATTGATTCTATTGGAGGCGGCGCTTTTTCTATGTGCAGCAAACTGGAGTCTGTCAATATGCCTGTCAACTTGAAAAAGATTGATGGATTAGCTTTTTTCCAGTGCAGCAAATTGAAGAGTTTGGACATTCCAGAGAGCGTAACAGAGATTGGAACGCAAGCTTTTGTTAGCTGTGGCTTTACTGAGGTAACAGTACACTGGAATACGCCGCTGTCTTTTGCAGCAGACGTAATTGCAGCAGGCGTATTCAGTAATCAGGCTAATACGCATCTGCTGGTACCCGCAGGAACAAAAGCGCTTTATGAAGTTGCTGACGTATGGAAAGATTTCGGAACAATTGAAGAAGCCGATCCTTGTGCAACTCCTCTTGGTTCCGGAACAACCGGCGACTTAACATGGAAACTTTGTCCTGACGGTACGCTTACAATAAGCGGAACGGGCGAAATGCAGGCTTACAGTATGACAAATTACAGTCCATGGTATAATATCGACAACGGTACTGCCGTAACCACAGCTATTGTAGAAGAAGGCGTAACCGTCGCAAACGATATGGCTTTTGCCTATCTGTCTAATTTAGCATCCGTAAGCCTTCCATCCAGTCTTACGTCAATCGGATATATGTGCTTTGGCATGAATGGCAAGCTTACGTCAATTGATATTCCCGACAATTTAATATATATTAGGGATAATGCTTTTGCCGGATGCAACGCTATTACCTACATTGATATTCCGGGCAGCGTGGCGGACATTGGAAATAATGCTTTTTACAGCTGCGCCGGTCTTGACAGCGTTACGGTGCATTGGGATACGCCATTAGATGTTCCTGATGGAGTGTTTACAAACGTTAATGTTGCAAACGTGCGTCTGATTGTTCCTAATGGAACAAAAGCGCTCTACGAAGCAGCCAACGTATGGAAAGATTTTATTGTCGTGGATCATTCGGTGGGAATTGCCGCAACGCCAGCCGTTGACGATATTCGTCTGGAACAGGTGGGTGACAAACTGCTGATAATCAGGTCATGGGCAACTATCGACCGCGTAGAAATCTTAGACTTGAACGGACGCACTGTTTCCCTGAATACGGGCTTCTCTGCGCAATCTATCTTTGTCGCTTCTTTGGTGAATGGAGCGTATGTACTGAAGCTGTCAAAAGACGGACGCAGTTACGTTAAAAAATTTATTAAACAATAATTGAGATACGGTTTACGATGAACGAAACACGTGTCGTTCATCGTAAACTGTTAATAAAAAATTATTCTATGAAAAAGATATTTATTTTTTGTTTTGTTTTATTTGCATGTTTCTCTTATGTAAGGGCTGACGGTGAATTTACCGTCGGATATTCTTCTTATATAGTTATAAATGGAATGTCGCCTGACGGAAAATACCTGTCGGGCAGAATCAGTAATGCTACGCCATTTATTTTCTCGAAGGAAGACGGAGTGCAACATCTGCCAGGTCCGGGCATTTGCGCTTATGACGTGTCTAACAATGGCGTTGCCGTAGGAATGTATCGTATTGGCGAAAAAGATTATCCCGGAATGTATAAAAACGGAGTATGGTATAACTTGAGCGCCGATCCACCCTACACAGACGACGCTGATTATCCTGTCTGGGCGCAGGGTGCGGCAACTTCTATTTCCGGCGACGGAACAATCATTGGAGGCATGTCAGTTTCCGACGAATGGAAGAAAATTACGCATATTGAACCGAGATTGTGGCGGGTTAACGGAAATAACATCACCCGCGAAACTCTCGAATCCATAAATCCCGATCTGCCATACGTATATGGAAGCCTCTGGTGCGGAGGCGACGGAGAAGTATTTGGAGGCTGGCAACAAACAGTGAATGGACAGCAACATTCCTGTCTCTGGCTCAAAGGAGGACAGCAAAAATTCTTCACCTCGCCAAGCGGTAGAGCAATAAAAGGTGGAATATTTCATATCAGCCCGCTTGGAAAATACGCTATCATATATGACAATGAAGCAGACATGACGGCTATTTATGATGTTGACAACGACCGTTTGTCACCATGGTATAGCCTGTTTTTCTCTGCCATGTCGGACAATGGAATTGCCGTAGGCACAGGTCCTGACGGAGCAATTGTTTTTAGTGAAAAAACAGGAGTAACAAATTTGTGGAGCTACCTTGCCAAAGCCGGTGTGCAATGCCCCGACGACTTATCGGAAAGCGACCTGTATATGCAGGAAATTTCTTCCGATGGACTGACCATTGGCGGTACGGTGTATGGTGACGGGGGAGTCTTTCTTTTGAAGATGGATCATATCCCGCATATAGTGAACGCAGTGACGAAAGTGTCGGCAAAGGAAATAGCGCTGGGAATGATAAGCGTGAGCTGGGAAAAACCGGAAACGCCACAAGGGGACGTTCTGAAAGGTTACAATATTTATCGCAACGGACAAAAAATCAATTCTTCACTGATTGCGGCAACAGTTTCTACCTACACCGATACAGGATTGCAGAACGGTCATTATACCTATTCAGTGAAAGCGGTCTGGAACAACAATAACGAAGAATCTGGGGTCAGCAATACGGCGGAAGCCAATACCGCGCTGGTAGATTTGCCCTTCTACGACGATTTTTCCAGTGGTCCCGACGCTCATTTCTGGACAGCATCTGCCGACGGATGGAGATATAACTCGGAAGATGGCATCCCCGCTGGCAGTATGAGGTTGGATATACAGTTACAAAATGTTTCTTCCTATTCTTATGAAATAACTACACCTCATATACGGATAGGAAACGCAGAAAATGTGCTTCTTACATACAACCTGTATATTCCGGATGGAAAATCGTCTCATAAACTGTATGTGGAAATGTTCGACGGCAGTACATGGACGCAACTGAAAACTCACGAAGCTTTCAGGCAGGAAGAACACGGATTTGAATGGCATAAAATACAACTTCCAAAGGATAAGATTGTGGGGAAAGAATATTTACGTATCCGTTTCAGAGCTGCCGGTAACGAAGAAGCAGATCTCTACTGGCTATTTGATAACGTGGTAATTTCAACGGAAATATGGACTGTTGAAGCACCTGCCGACGTATCAGCTTACTACGATAAGGATGCAGACAGAGTATATCTGAACTGGTCTGATCCGAATGGATACGTAAAACTGTCGTACTTAGATGAAGATGACTACGGCTATGACAGAAATAGAATCGGCAATGAGGGCGTACCTTTCACAGCTGCCGTCCGCTATTCAGCTGCCGATCTGCATAATTTTTCAGGTTATACCCTGACTTCCATTTCTGCGTTCCTGCTTCATGATGCGGGTTTAAGAAATCCTTCTTACCAGTTAGTCGTTTACAAAGGAAAGCAGCAGGTGCATATACAGAACATTGACGTTGACAGGTACGGAGAATGGAGTACTTTTGAACTGGACAAACCGGTTGTTATCGAAAGCGGAGACGATTATTACTTCGGAATAAAAGTGAGAATTCATGCTGCAGGCGATTTCCCGATTGGTCTGAGCTACGGTCACTATCTGCTGGATGAAAACGACTATATTACAGGGCTTGTACATGACGGCAAATGCAACTTGGTTTCAGAAGATGATGGCGATTCATGGTACTCCATAAGAGATAATCATGGTGGAATGTCGTTTAATGAAATATTAATGATAACAGCCGAATTGAAGAAAAATCCAGCAACACCGCGAAGAAAATGGGTTTTGGGTTACGAGGTTACACGTGACGGACAAAGCATTTATGAAAGCGGCGACATAGATGTGAACATGATTTTTGACAGTGAGCCGAATATCAATTCCAGTCATCCCGAATCATGCTACAGGGTAATTGTGCATTACATTTCCATTGAGAGCAAAAGCTCCGATCCGATATGCCTCAACGCCACAGGTATAACGCCTGTTGTAATTGATGCAGTTCGCAGTTATCCCAATCCGGCGTCGGATTTGCTGTATATAGAAGGTGAATACATTCAAGCCCGCCTGCTGAACATGAACGGACAGGTTGTGAAAACAGTTCACGACAGCTATGTTTCCGTCAAGGACATTCCTGCCGGAGTTTATGTACTGGAAATAGTAACGTTTGATGGCGTGAAGAAAGAAAAAGTTATTGTGGAATAATCTCCATATTTTGCGATAATCTGTAAAACCATGTGTTTTGCGAAGAAAGTAGGGACGCGATTAATCGCGTCCCTATAAATTTTATTCGCCTTTGGTGAGTTGAAGGTTTGAAATAATCAAAAAATTATAGCTTTTATCCCCTTGCTCAAACCGGAACATGAAATTCCGCTTTCCCGCATTTGGGGCATACATAAATGTCGAAACTTTCCTTTATGATATTTTTAACTTTATATATGTTTATTTTATATACCTACCGGACTCTCGCGTAGACGGTACTTCTGACTCTTCCGTGTTGGGAATAGCATATACCATGTATTTATTTTGCGAGGCGCTTAGAAATTCAGGCAAATTCATGCTTACCTGCATTGTATCCAGTGCCTTTGCCAAAGCTGTTGCGGATCGGTATCTTCTTCAATTTCAAATGTAATATTAAACATCCTTGTCATATCCTGCGCCATAAGGTTGAACGTCCACAAAAAACACAATATTAGCGATGCTATTAAATCCTTTTTCATAATGTTTATAATTTATTTTAGTTAGTCATTTTGATTTTTTCTTTGTTGTGCGCACAATAACAACAATGTTTTTCATGTGCAAGTATATCAAAAAAACAAAATCCACAACATGATAAAACAACTTTTTCCATTTTTACGGTAAATTCTTTTTTATTTTTAATACAAAGTTACTGAAATAAAAACCAAACATGTGAATAACAGTTAAATTATTTTTTTAAATGCCTAAAACAACCTGTGAACGAGCATAGTTAATTCGCTAAAATGGGTTTTCAATTCTATCTGTAGACAAACAATAATTTCTCACACCAGCTTCAACGCCTTGGCATTCTGCAACAGTTGCGCAGTGTTGTGTGCGTTAAGTTTAATATTCAGTTTTTGACGGTAGTCGCGGATGGTATTAATACCCAGAAACATCT
>JAIRPX010000240.1 GCA_031256775.1 Dysgonamonadaceae bacterium | reverse complement strand
GACGACATCCAGTAATTGTCAAATTCTTTCAGTTTAAGGAAATTTAATGTGGAAAACGGGTTATATAGCCTGTGAACGCCGTCGAAACAGAAACCGTTATAATGATAACGCATTCGTTCAATAAGTTTTTCTACACTAAAACCGTGATATTTGGCAACTTGCTCTATATGTTCCGGAAAATGCCGCAAAATTTCTTCTTCCGTAAGCCCGCACATTTCGCCGCAGGTTTTGTCCATCGAAATATCCATAAGATTGTTCAGTGTCGAAAAAACGCCGAGTTTTGTAAACTTTGAAATTCCCGTCAGGAAAACAAAGCGTATATATTCTTCATTTGCCTTGACTTGAATGTAAAAACTGCGGCAGATATTACGGACTTTTTCCGCCATTTCGTGGTCTAAATAGAAATCGGAATATGGCTTGTCGTATTCGTCAATAAGAATGACAACCCTTTCGCCGTATTTTTTATATACATTAATAATTAACGACTGAAAAGCCATTCCCGGCGAAATACCGTCAACAATTTCAACATTAAAATTATCTGCGCTGATTTTAATTTGCTGAAGTATGGATTCTATGATAATTTCTAAACCCATATCAGTTGTTATTTTACTCATATCAAGCCTGATAACTGGAGAAGGACGAAAATCGGGACGGTTAAGAAATTCTTCGGCGTACAGACCCCTGAAAAGTTCTTTTTTACCTTCAAAAATAGCTTTCAAAGTGGTAGTAGTCAGCGATTTACCGAACCGACGCGGACGGGCGAAGAAATAAACAGCTCCACTGTCGATTAAATTTACAAGATAGCGGGTTTTATCAACATAGATATAACCTTCCGTGATGATTCTCTCAAAACTTTGTATCCCTATCGGGAGCTTGTTCGCAACGGTTTCCATAATTAAATAGCAGTTTAATGGATGCAAATTTACAACTTTTCTTTCAATAAGCAAATAACCTTATCCTTGCAGCAGGACAAACCTATCTTCTGGATTGATGCATTAAAGTCTATAAAGTATTTATTGTCAAATTATTACAACAATAATTTTCATGGAAGCAATACATATAATTAACTTATAATCATTAAATTATACTGTTTTATGCGTTGCCCCTGATTGTTATATAATTAAATACTTAATGCATTGTGATATAATTAGATAAATGATAAAATGTAGCAAGTTGGGTTAAAATCATGAATGAAATAATTTTTGTAGAAATGAGCACCTTAAATATCTAAAGAAATTCGGATTGCTAAAATTCAAAGAAAAAAACTGTCAGCAGTATGCTGGTAATTTCAAAAACAGCTATAACAACCTATCGGAAAAAGCAGTAGAAAAAGTTACTGGAAAAATTATGGAAATAAAATGAAGTTAATCATTCCAATATCAAAAACCAACCACAATCAGTATATTATTGATTTAACATGGTTTATCACGCCTCTCTGAAAATATACTGCGATTAATTTCCTGAGAATTACATCATATTTGAGATATGGAACGTTTATTTTTAAAAATAATTGATTACTTTTGTATTCAAAATAGCAAAAAATAAAAGATGAACAGCAATACTTTATAAGAGAAAGATGGAACGGATCATTATTTTAGATGGAACGGACCCTGCTGTTTTTTTTGGAATAAATAATTCCAATATACAGTTAATCAAATCTTTTTATCCCAAATTGCGCATTGTTGCCAGAGGAAATTCAATGAAAGTGATGGGTGATGAACTGGAATTAGTTGCTTTTGAAGAAAAAATTCAGGAGATGGAACAGTTCTGTCGAGAGTTTAATATTCTGAATGAAAATGCAATCCTGCAAATAATCAATGGGCAGAAAGACAATGCTTTCCCCGTAAAACAGGATAATCTGATCATTTACGGGATGAATGGAAAACCTATTGTTGCCCGAACAGAAAATCAGCAGGGACTGGTAAAGGCTTTTGATGAAAACGATATGCTGTTTGCTGTTGGACCGGCAGGCTCTGGCAAAACATACACTGCTATCGCACTGGCTGTCAGGTCTTTGAAAAACAAGGAAGTGCGAAAAATCATACTGAGCCGTCCGGCAGTAGAAGCAGGCGAAAAACTGGGATTTCTTCCGGGCGACATGAAAGAAAAAATAGATCCTTATCTTCAACCGCTATATGATGCTCTGGAAGATATGGTTCCTGCTATAAAACTGAAAGAGTATATTGAGAATAAAGTCATCCAGATTGCTCCGCTGGCTTTCATGCGTGGAAGAACGCTGAGCGATGCAGTAATCATTCTTGATGAAGCTCAAAACACTACCGTACAGCAAATTAAAATGTTCATGACCCGTTTAGGGCTGAATGCTAAAATGATTATTACTGGCGATATTACTCAAATAGATTTGCCGCCTTCGCAGGTTTCAGGATTGGTACACGCCATGCGTATCCTGAAAAATATTAAGGGAATAGCGCAAATCGAATTTGGAAAACATGACATTGTTCGCCACAAACTTGTGCAGCGAATTGTAGAAGCATACGAAAAAGAAAAAACAAAAATAACAGACAATGATGGAAAATGTTCTAAAAACAACTGATTTTAATTTTTCCGGACAAACTCATGTATATCATGGGAAAGTGCGGGATGTATATTTTATTGGAAACGATATTTTGGCAATGGTAGCAACAGATAGAATTTCGGCTTTTGATGTGATTCTTCCCGAAGGAATACCCTATAAAGGTCAGGTACTTAATCAGATAGCTTCAAAATTCCTGGACGCTACAAGCGATATTCTTCCTAACTGGAAATTAGCCAGTCCGGATCCGATGGCGACCGTTGGCTTGCGCTGTGAACCGTTTAAAGTGGAAATGGTTATTCGCGGCTACCTGACAGGAAGTGCATGGCGTGAATACAAATCAGGCAAACGAACTCTGTGCGGGATAGCTCTTCCGGAAGGTATGAAGGAAAACCAGCAGTTTCCTGCTCCCATAATTACCCCGACAACAAAAGCTGACGAAGGTCATGATGAAAATATTTCGAAAGAAGAAATTATTGCACAGGGTTTGGTAAGCAGAGAAGATTATGAACAGCTGGAATATTATACGCAAGCCTTGTTTCAGCGTGGAACGGAAATTGCAGCTAAAAACGGACTTATCTTAGTCGATACCAAATACGAATTTGGCAAAAAAGATGGTAAAATATATTTGATCGATGAGATACACACTCCCGATTCTTCCCGGTATTTTTATTCCAGCGGCTATCAGGAAAGATTTGAAAAAAATGAAGAACAAAAGCAACTCTCTAAGGAATTTGTTCGTAAATGGCTTATGGAAAATGGTTTCCAAGGAAAAGAAGGACAAAAAATACCTGAAATGACCACTGAGTATTGCGAAAGCGTATCTGGAAGATATATAGAATTATACGAAAAAATCACAGGCGAGAAATTTGTCAAGTCGGAACAAAGCAATATTTCAGAACGGATTAAAAAAAATATAGAAACTTATCTGAATAAATAATGGATAAATACGGATTAATCGGTTTTCCGTTAAAACACTCTTTTTCAAAAGAATATTTTAATAAAAAATTTGCGTCGGAAAATATCGACGCCGAATATATCAATTTTGAAATTTCTTCTATCAAAGAAATTAAATCTATTATTAAGAACAATCTCAATCTTAAAGGATTAAATGTAACAATTCCTTATAAGGAACAGGTGATTCCATATTTAGATCAGTTGAGCGATAATGCTAAGGCAATTGGCGCTGTCAATGTTGTAAGGATTGAGAGGAATAAAAGAAAAACAAAGTTAATCGGCTATAACTCAGATATTATAGGATTCAAGGAGTCGATTTATCCTTTGCTGCAAAATCATCACAAACAGGCATTGATACTGGGAACAGGCGGTTCGGCAAAAGCTGTATTTCATGGTTTAAAGCAACTTGGAATTGAGGCAAAATATGTTTCGCGAGAGAAAAAAAGCAATATCATATTGAATTATCAAGACTTAACAAATGAAGTTATGTCTGCTAAAACGGTAATTGTCAATTGTACGCCTGTTGGTATGTGGCCTGATGTAAACTGCTGTCCAGAAATCCCTTATCAACAGTTGACAGATGCGCATCTGTTGTATGATTTATTGTACAATCCCGATGAAACCATGTTTTTGAAAAAAGGAAAACAGCAGGGCGCAACAGTTAAGAATGGCATGGAAATGCTTTTGTTACAGGCATTTGCCAGCTGGGAGTTTTGGAAATAAAATTTAACGTTTATTGTGTTTAGTATTTGTATTCCTGTATATAATTACAATGTATGTCAGCTTGTGAATGATTTGCACAGGCAAGCTATAAAATGTGGACAGCCTTTTGAAATCCTGCTTATGGATGACGCTTCGCAGGATGAATATAGACGTAAAAATTCGGCAATAAAATTACCGTATCTCCGTTATATCCAACTGACAGAAAACGCGGGACGTTCCAAAATCCGTAATCGCCTGTGCGATGCGGCACAATATCCCTATTTGATTTTCATAGATTGCGATTCTGCCGTTTATTCAGCTGATTATATTGCTAACTATATCCCGTTTTTCAAGCCTGATATTGTTTGTTACGGCGGTTGCATTTATAATGATAAAATGCCAGACGAAAAAAAATATTTGCGCTGGAAATACGGTAAAAAAAGGGAATCTCTACCTGTCTGGCAAAGGGAAAAAGAACCTAATTTCAGTTTTAAGTCTGGTAATTTTCTTATTTACAAAAATTTATTAAAAAAGAATCCATTTAATGAAGATTTGTCGGAATATGGTCATGAAGATACTTTTCTTGGAATACAGTTATTAGGCGAGGGAATTTTTATTCAGCAAATAGATAACCCTCTGATTCATTTAGGTTTGGAAGATTCCGAAATTTTTATTGCCAAAACGGAAAAAGCTCTTGTCAATTTGAAGATAATAGATGGAATCCTGCAAAAAAAATATCCCGAATATGTAAAACATTCACGACTTGTAAGAATAGAAAGGAATCTGAAAAAACTGAGGCTTAATTCCCTTGTCGCATTTATTGTAAATGTGTTTAAGCCGATAATAAAAAAGAATTTACTTGGAAAACATCCCTCTATCCTACTGTTTGACGTTTATAAGTTAGGAATTTATTCGTCAAAAAAATAGTGTCAAAGCTATATCTATTTTTATCCCTTTGTGTGCAATTAGAAAATTTCATGTAACTTTGTATCTTAACTGAAAAATATCAGCCGATTTAAATTAAATAAAAATGAAAAAGGAATCCAACATTATTATTAAAGGCGCGCGGGTAAACAACCTTAAAAATATCGATGTTGAAATCCCTCGCGATAAATTTGTTGTAATCACCGGTTTGTCAGGTTCGGGAAAATCGTCGCTTGCTTTCGACACGCTGTATGCAGAAGGGCAGCGGCGTTATGTGGAAAGTCTTTCATCTTATGCGCGGCAGTTTTTGGGGCGAATGAGTAAACCCGAAACAGATTACATCAAAGGGATTCCGCCTGCCATTGCCATAGAACAGAAGGTAAATACGCGCAATCCACGTTCTACCGTAGGCACTTCGACTGAGATTTACGATTATTTGCGTATGCTTTTTGCCCGTGTTGGCAAAACCATTTCTCCCGTTTCGGGCGAAGAAGTGCGAAAACATCAGGTAAACGACGTTGTAGATGAGATGCTGAAATATCCCGACGGGACACGGCTTTCCCTGTTAACGAAAATAGAAACAAATAATTCGCGGAGCATGAAGGAATGTCTTGAAATCCGTGTAAAAGAAGGTTTTTCGCGCGTGGAAATCAGGGATGAAGTATATAGGATTGACGAAGTTCTTCAATCCGGTAAATTACTAAGCGAAAGCGAGATATTTCTGCTGATCGACCGTTTGGCAGTTTCCAGAGATCAATCTGTTATTTCGCGTTTATTCGATTCGATAGAAACAGCTTTTTTTGAAGGAAACGGCTACTGCATCCTACGATTTTATACAGAACACGGCATTATCTCCAAAGAATTTTCAAGGCGCTTCGAGGCAGACGGAATCATGTTTGAAGAGCCTTCCGACCTGATGTTCAATTTCAACAGTCCAGCTGGAGCTTGCCCTGTCTGCGAAGGTTTTGGAAAAGTAATCGGCATTTCGGAAGAGTTGGTTATCCCAAATCAGTCGCTGTCGGTTTATGAAGACGCTGTGTTTTGCTGGCGCGGCGAAAAAATGAACGAATGGAAACAGGATTTTATCCGTTACGCTGCAAAATACAATTTTCCTGTTCATCGTCCTTATTATGAACTCAATAGTGAACAAAAAGATCTTTTATGGTACGGGAAAGGACATTTGAAAGGCATAAGCCATTTTTTCCAGTACGTGGAAGAAAATTTATACAAAATACAGTACCGCGTATTGCAGGCGCGTTATCGCGGGAAAACCAACTGTCCTGAATGTAAGGGCAACCGTTTGAAAGCTCAGGCTTTATATGTTAAACTCGGAGGAAAAACCATAGCCGATCTGGTAGAGATGCCTGTCAGCCGGTTAAAATTATTTTTCAACGAACTGCAACTTGGTGAACATGAAGCCCAAATTGCCAAACGCCTGCTGATTGAAATCAATACCCGATTGCAGTTTTTGAACGACGTTGGACTGAGCTATCTGACTTTGAACCGTTTATCTTCAACTCTTTCGGGAGGAGAAAGCCAGCGAATCAATCTGGCAACTTCTCTGGGAAGCAGTCTGGTTGGCTCGCTCTACATATTGGACGAACCAAGCATTGGATTACATTCTAAAGATACAGAGCTGTTAATCAAAGTTTTAAAACAATTAAAATCAATAGGGAATACAGTTGTAGTTGTAGAACACGATGAAGAAATTATCCGTGCAGCCGATTATATTATTGATATTGGACCCGATGCCGGTTCGCAGGGAGGGGAAGTTGTTTATCAGGGCTGGATTGATCAATTAGATAAATCAAGCGACAGCTATACCGTAAAATATTTAACCGGAAAAGAAGAAATTGCAGTTCCAAAATCCCGCAGGAAATGGAACAACTATATTGAAATAAAAGGCGCAAGGGAAAACAACCTGAAAAATATTGACGTGAAATTCCCACTTAACGTAATGACAGTTGTAACAGGCGTTAGCGGATCGGGAAAATCGTCGCTGGTATGCAATGTTCTCTATCAGACTTTGAGGCGTTATTATGAGAATATCAAGGAATTATCTACACAATCTAACGGTATTTTCGGCGACATGAATCTGATAAGTCAGGTAGAATTTGTTGACCAGAATCCTGTTGGACGCTCAACGCGCTCCAATCCAGTGACTTATATCAAAGCTTACGACGAGATACGTAAACTTTTCGCCGAGCAGCCATTAGCAAAACAGTTAAATTTCACTCCCTCGCATTTTTCATTCAATATGGAAGGCGGACGTTGCGAAGAATGTAAGGGCGATGGAAGTATCTCTGTGGAGATGCAGTTCATGGCAGATGTGGTTTTGGAATGTGAATCTTGTCATGGTAAACGATTCCGTCAGGATGTACTGGATATAGAATACAGAGGCAAAAACATTTTCAATGTGCTGGATATGACAATAAATGAAGCTATCGTTTTTTTCAGAGAAAAACCGGATAGTCAGGAAAAGAAAATCATTAAAAAACTGCAGACTTTACAGGAGGTTGGATTAGGATACGTAAAACTCGGACAAAATTCATTTACGCTTTCGGGCGGAGAAAACCAGAGGGTGAAATTAGCTTTCCATTTGAGCGAAGAAAAGGCAAAACCAACGCTTTTCATATTCGATGAACCGACCACAGGACTTCATTTCCACGACATTAAAACTTTGCTGCGAGCTTTCGATTCGCTTATTTCACGCGGTCATACTGTCATTATCATCGAACATAACCTGGACGTAGTTAAAGTTGCCGATCACGTCATCGATCTGGGACCAGAAGGCGGTGAAAAAGGCGGCTATCTTGTAGAAGCCGGAACTCCGGAAGATATTGCAAAAAATGAAAAATCATATACGGGAAAATTTCTGAAAGAAAAACTTAGGAAATAAGAAATAACGTTAATGGTTTCGTATTGTCGAAGTCATCAATTGCATAAAATAAACGTCAGTAAATTCGTTTTCTGTCTTTATCCACGACTTTAACAAACCATTTTCGATGTATCCGTTTTTGCAGAAAAGCCTGTAACTTGGCGTATTATTTCTCGGAATATAGGCATACAGTTGATTTAACATAAGGAAACTGAAAGCATATTCTTCCATTAAACGTAAGGCTTGCGATCCGAATCCCTGATTCCTGTAATTGCCATCCAGCAAGATTCCTATTCCTGCGCGAAGATTCAGCGGGTCGAAATCAAATAAATCTATAGTTCCAATTGCTTTTTCGTCGGCTTTTTTTTCAATCATTAGGCGCAACTGTCGAGTTTGATAAATATCAGGATCTGAATTGGCTATATAATTTCGCAGTGTGAATTTGGAATATGGAGACAGCGTGACTCCATAATGCCACAGTTCAGAATCGTTTTCCCATTTATATAAAACGTCCAAATCTTCAGGCTCCAAAGCTCTTAAAATAATTGTATCATTTTCTAACAATTTCATACTATTTTATTATTTATAAAACAATAAATGACAAAACAAAGTTATAAAAAATAATTCATAATTCTAAAATAAAATTCATCTTTCTGACGTTTATTTGAAAAATAAAACTGTAATACGTATGAAACTATCCATAGTTATTGTCAATTATAATGTTAAGTATTATCTTGAACAATGTTTGGATTCAGTTTTTAAATCCATTCAGGATATTGATACTGAAATATTTGTCGTTGACAATCATTCTTCAGACCAGTCGCTGGAATATTTGATTCCGAAATTTCCCGGTGTTCATTTTATTGACAATCAGGAAAATATTGGATTTTCGAGAGCAAATAACCAGGCAATTGAACTATCGCAGGGGGAATATGTGCTTCTGCTCAATCCTGATACTGTGCTGGGAGAAAACACATTAACCAAAGTTTGCTGTTTTATGGACGCAAACAGTCAGGCTGGCGCTGTTGGGGTAAAAATGCTTGATGGTTTCGGGTGTTTTTTGCCGGAATCTAAGCGAGGTTTTCCATCGCCATGGAATTCTTTTGCCCGACTGTCGGGGCTGATACGACTGTTTCCGCATACAAAACTTTTCGGCGGTTATCATTTACGCTATCTGGATGAGAATAAGACACATAAAGTAGATGTTCTTGCCGGTGCATTTATGATGCTCCGACGTGAAACCATCGAAAAATCAGGCAGTTTGGATAACAGTTTTTTCATGTATGGCGAAGATATTGATTTATCTTACCGCATAAACCAGGCAGGATATTACAATTTTTATATTCCTGAGCCGATTATTCATTATAAAGGCGAAAGCACAAAAAAAAATATTCGCTATGTTAAACATTTTTATGAAGCCATGCTTATTTTCTTCAAAAAACATTATCCTCATTCTAACCGATTGTTTAAGTGGACGATACAGATAGCGATTGTTATGACAGGTTTTTTATCGGCAATTCAAAAAATTGTTGCATTGCCGGAATCCCGCGAAAAGCGTCGCCGTCAAAAAGAAGTAGTTTTTAATTTGCAGGAAATATCATACGGGCAATTGATTGACAAAATGAACAAGAACAGCGGCAAAAATACACTTTATAAAATATACCATCCTGATAAAAAAATAACTGTCTCAGCAAATGAGGTTTTGACAGATTAGTAATTTATACCCCCCCGCTTATACTACAATGAATTGCGATAAAAATTTTGACGTTTTGTATATAAATGATTGATTTTGAAGTAAAATTTTATAGTTATGGCAACGCGCGAAAAATACATAAACCCATACACCGACTTCGGTTTCAAAAAGCTGTTTGGAACAAAAGCAAATAAGGAGTTGCTGATTGATTTCCTTAATCAATTGATAACATTAGTAAGTTTTATTTCATATTTTTATGTATCTGATAAATTATTCGGTTGTTAAAATTTGGATTTTAAAGAAAATACAACGGGATATAAATCTCGTCCGTTCTCCAAACGAAAATTTGTAGTGCACAAATCGGAATTTGAAAAAATGAATATTACTGATTATTGGAAAATTGTGACCTGAAATGATGCAATGTGGGTTAACAGAATGGTTGTAAATAATATTACTATGGTATAGCAATGGATCATCTGCAAAACCTTGTGTTTTGCGAGAAGGCGCGTAGCGCCAGTATCTTTGTAGCCGTGTGCGTAAGCGCACGGTAAAGGATGTACGAAATATAAACAGAGCAGCGTAGCTGCG
>JAIRPX010000211.1 GCA_031256775.1 Dysgonamonadaceae bacterium | reverse complement strand
TGTGTTTTGCGAGAAGGCGCGTAGCGCCAGTATCTTTGTAGCCGTGTGCGTAAGCGCACGGTAAAGGATGTACGTAATATAAACAGAGCAGCGTAGCTGCGATACCTTAATTTTTATTCATTTCATGTTTATGAATTAATTTGATGTTAAAAAAATATGTCGCAGCTCCGCGGCTCAGGGAAAGGTCTGTGTTTTCCAACCGTGCGCTTACGCACACGGCTACAAAGATGTTGCAGCTACGCTGCTTTTGTTCAGCACGGTTTAGAAGAATTTTCAGCTTATCTGTTTTACGAAGTAAGCAAGAAAAGTTTTTTAAACGAGACACGTGGTGCAAAGCATGAAAGCACGGCTTATAAAGCCGCGTTAGCAGGAAAGCCATAGACACAGGGTTTTGCGGGTGAGCCCAAAATTAAACCGCGTAAAGTATAAAAAGCAAACCTGAAAAATCTTTAGGATTTTCCAGGTTCACATTTTAAAAAATAACGATTTTATTTCGCAACCACGCGAACCATTTCAAGCGTTTTGTTGGAATAGCCCCATTCGTTGTCGTACCACGAAATTAATTTTACAAAATTTCCATCCAGTCCAATACCGGCTTTTGCATCGTAAATTGAAGTCAGAGAACAACCGCGAAAATCGGTCGAAACCACTGCGTCTTCCGTATAACCAAGAATGCCTTTCAGTTTGCCTTCCGAAGCAGCTTTCATGGCTGCATTGATTTCGTCCATAGTAGCAGCTTTTTCCAAAACTACTGTCATATCTACAACCGAAACGTCGGAAGAAGGAATACGCATCGACATACCTGTTAATTTGCCGTTCAATTCCGGCAGTACTTTACCCACAGCTTTTGCTGCTCCGGTAGAAGAGGGGATGATGTTTTCCAAAATTCCGCGACCGCCACGCCAGTCTTTCGACGACGGACCGTCAACAGTTTTTTGAGTTGCAGTTGCAGCGTGAACTGCTGTCATCAAGCCTTTTACAATACCGAAATTTTCGTGAATCACTTTTGCCAAAGGCGCCAGACAGTTTGTTGTGCAAGATGCGTTGGAGATAATGTCCTGACCTGCATATTTATCACTATTCACGCCAAAAACAAACATTGGAGTACTGTCTTTCGACGGAGCCGACATGATAACTTTCTTAGCTCCTGCTTCGATGTGTTTGCGAGCCGATGCATCGTCAAGGAAAAATCCTGTCGATTCAACGATTACTTCTGCGCCCACTTCATTCCATTTCAAGTTCGCAGGATCTTTTTCAGCTGTCAGGCGGATTTTCTTTCCGTTAACTACTAAATAATTACCATCCACGCTCACATCGCCTTTGAATTGTCCATGCACCGAATCATATTTAAGCATATATGCTAAATAATCGGCAGACAGCAGGTCGTTAATACCTACAACTTCAATATCGTTTGCAAAATTGTAAACTGCTGCACGAAATACCATGCGACCAATACGGCCAAAACCGTTAATACCTACTTTGATCATTTTAAGTTAATTTTATAGATTAAAAAAATTATAGAAATACACTTTCCTGGCTCATTTTATCTTTTTGCCGTGCAAAAGTAGCATTTTTTTGACAATCAAACAAGGAAAACGACGATTTTCTTTTCGAATATTTGTTTTTTGTTTCACATTCGCACTTAGTTGATGCGCATGATGAAAATAAGAAAAATATTAAAGCGGAGATTAAAAGTTTTGACAGGATATTTTTTTTCATTGTGTTATTAATTTTTTATTTACCATATATGTCCTCTGTTCAGTGCTTCCTGATAGCGTCGGGCGTTACGACTGTGTTCGCTTAAAGTTACGGCAAAATTGTGAGATCCCGAAAAATCTTCTTTTGCACACATATATAAATAGTTGTGTTCCTGAAAGTTCAATACGCTTTCTATTGCTGGAATCGACGGCAGGCGTATAATACCCGGAGGTAATCCTTTATTTTTATAAGTGTTGTAAGGCGAATCGACAGACAGGTGGATATTGAGGATTCTTTTCAGGGAAAAATCGCCAACAGCAAACTTCACAGTTGGGTCAGCCTGCAGCAACATCCCTTTTTTAAGGCGGTTAAGATATAATCCGGCTACTACGGGATATTCATCTTTCCTTACGGTTTCTTCTTCTACTATAGAGGCTAAAATACTTATTTCCACAGGACTTAAATTAATATCATTTGCTTTTTCCATGCGTTTTTCTGTCCAGAAAGTATCATATTCTTTTTTCATTTTACGTAAAAAATTATCAATCGAAATGTTCCAGTATATCTGATATGTGTTTGGAATGAACATTGCAAGGAAATTTTCCACAGTAAAACCATACGAATTAGCAGTGACTGAATCATTTAACCGTTCAAGTAAGTCATCTGAATCAAACATCAGCTGGCTGCTTATCCTTTCAGCAAAATCTTCTTTTACTCTAATGTTATTGAATGTTAAATTAACTGGAATTTGTTTTCCGCTTCTTAACATTCTGACGAGTTCCAGATAACCTATTTTAGGATTAATTTTATATCTTCCGGATTTCAGATGTTTTTTATACTTCATTGCTGAAGCCAGCTGTTCAAAAAAATGTGCATCCTTTATATTATTCGATTTCAGTTGGGACATTAAATCCTGGAAATCTTTTCTCTCGTCAATATATAAATAGCCGACGGATGTTTGTTTAAAAGCAGGCGAATATAATTTTTTGTACGCTATGCCTCCGCAAATTACAACCGCCAGAGTAATAAATAAAAAGAATATCAAAAAGATTTTTTTTATACGTATTTGCATAATTTGTTTTCCTGTTTTTGAGTTATTTATTTTAAAAATGCGCCCAAAGTTAAGCAATTTTCCTCAAAAATAGTGTATGCTAATAAAAAAACAATTAACTTTGCCCGCTAATTAAACATTTAATATTCGTTTATGGAAAATATCAACTGGTCGGAATTGACTTTCGGTTATATGAAAACCGATTATAATGTAAGGACTTATTATAAAGATGGTAAATGGAGTGATTTGGAAGTGACGGATTCCGATCAAATCACATTGCACATGGCAAGCACCGGTCTCCACTACGGACAGGAAGCATTTGAAGGATTAAAAGCATTTCGCGGGAAAGACGGCAAGATTCGTATTTTCCGTATGCGCGAAAATGCGTTGCGAATGCAAGCCTCCTGTCGGGGTATAATGATGGCGGAACTTCCTGTTGAAACGTTTGAAGAGGCAGTAATTGAGGCAGTAAAAAGGAACCTGCGTTTTGTCCCGCCCTACGAAAGCGGCGCATCGCTGTATATACGTCCTTTGCTGATTGGAACATCTCCGCAGGTAGGCGTAAAACCCGGTAATGAATATCTTTTTGTGGTATTTACAACGCCGGTAGGTCCTTATTTTAAATCGGGATTCAAGCCAGCGCCATATCTGATCCTTCGCAATTTTGATCGTGCAGCTCCTCACGGAACAGGAACTGTTAAAGTAGGCGGAAACTATGCCGCAGGTTTACATGCAGGCGAAATTGCACATGATAAAGGCTATTCGGCAGTTTTGTTTCTGGATGCAAAAGAAAAGAAATACATTGATGAATGTGGTCCTGCCAATTTTTTCGGAATCAAAAACAATACATATATCACTCCTGAATCAAGCTCTATATTGCCGTCTATTACTAACAAAAGTTTAATGGTTTTGGCAGAAGAACTTGGTATGAAAGTTGAGCGTCGTCCCGTGCCGGTTGAAGAACTGGAAACGTTTGAAGAAGCAGGCGCGTGTGGCACAGCGGCAGTTATCAGTCCTGTATCGCGAATTGACGACCTTGAAAAAAATAAATCATACGTTTTTGGAAATGAAAGCGAGCCAGGCGCTGTCAGCGTAAAACTTTATAACAAACTTAGAGCCATACAATATGGCGACGAAGAAGACAAATACGGTTGGGTTACGGTTTTGGAAGTGTAAACCGCAGGACAGATGTTTTTTCCACAAACTAAAAACTATTTGCAGGCACGGCTT
>JAIRPX010000216.1 GCA_031256775.1 Dysgonamonadaceae bacterium | reverse complement strand
AAATCTGCAATTTCTGTCGGTTTGCCTTCGCTGAGTAAGCCAAAAGCCCGCAACCAATAGCGAATGGCAGCAACCATATTTTTCCCAACGCCCAAATGAACAACGGCATCTTCGGCATTAAAATTATTGTCTGCTTTGACAAAATCGTAACCCTTTTTAAGCCAAAGCGACTTGCAGAAAAAGGATTCATGCCCTGAAAATGAATATCTTAATTTATCTCCGTACATTGATTTGTTTAATGATTAAACATTGACCGCAAAGATACTTCTTTTTCTTGTTTTTACTATTGAAAACTCCGGAAACAGTTGAAAATCTTTTTTCTGATTGATATTTTCCTTGATTTTCAATGTGGATTTTTGTCCTAACCCCGGCAAACCCCTGCCACATCGAAGCAAACCCCTGCCACATTGCGGGTGTTGCATTATTTCGGGAATTTTCGTATATACTTTTGTGTTCGCATTGATATTAATGCGCAACTTTTAAAACGAAAATAGTATGTTCGTAAATGACAATCATTTTGACGGTTGGATGGAAAAACTGTCCAAGAAATTAAACGAGATAGGCAAAGACCTGAAATCGCTTATTCATACTAACGGAGTATTCGATAAAGATGAAAAACTGTTGGACAATCAGGATTTGTGCCTGATGCTTCATATCAGTCCACGCACTTTGCAACGCTACCGGAGTGAGGGCGGTTTGCCTTTCATAAAATACGGGCAAAAAATCTATTACAAGACTGCCGATGTCCGGGAGTTTGTTTATAGTCATGGCGATTATTGGGACAAAAAAACTATTGAAGAAAAGATGAAAGCAGGGTATGGGGAATGATTCTAAATTCCCCTTCCTCTTTTCTTTTGTGGTTTCTTTTTCCTGTGCTCGTGAATAAAGTTTTCTTCCTCGTAATCATTGCCGGATTGCGGCATATCCAACAAGCCGAATACTGAATCCAAAGAAAAATCAGAGTTTATATTTTGATGAATTTGTTCCTGTTTTGGTTTATCATTTGGAATATCAACCTGTTTTTTCGGATTATTGAACAAATCATTGAAAACATTTGCCGAAAACTCCTTGCCTAAGCGCGAGCCGTTCAAAACAGTACGGTTTTGATAATCAATGAACGTAACGCCGTAAATCCGCTTCCGGTCGTTCTCTCGGAAAATCACGCCGATATTTTCTTTTTTCATTAGCACCTTAAAATCTTTGATACTTTTTACTTCTCTCATGAATTTGGTAATCGTCGGGCGAAGCTGTTCCCGAATCTTTTTCTTTTCGATACAATCTTTGAGGCATCAAAATGCTTTTGCAAAGCCTCGTAACCTGCCTCTTTCCCGAACAGGGATGATTTGAATGGTCGTCCGACCCTATTTCCTTTTTCATCGGTAACGCTGTAAAGAATACCGTTGTGCATTCCCTTGACTTCTTCGGCTGTGAGATTGAAATGTTCGAGCATTGTTTTAAATTCTCCAAAGGATTGAAAATAAAAATTTGCCAAAACAAACTTTATGGTATTACCGACTTTATGTTTCAGATCGCCTTCTTTATAGTTTATCGGCTTGGGTATCTCAAATTCTCTTTCGCCCTTTACAAGCGGAACAAGGTTAAATTGCAGTTCCAATTCCTTGCAAATTTTCATCGAACGGGCTACCTCATAACTGTCATTGATTTTCCTGCCGTTCTCATCAACCCGCAAACTGATGATATGCAGGTGTTCCCGCTTGATGTCGGAATGTTTCAAGACAATATACGGCTGACTGCCGTAGCCGAGTTTTTCCATATAAGTTTTGGTGATTTTAGCTAATTGCGCATTGGTCAGTTTGTCTTTCGGGTCGGGATTCAATGACGCATGGAAAACAACCTTTTCCGTCCGGTTATTATTCGCCAGATACGGATAGAACGAATCCATACAGTCCTTCATCGAAAATTTTCCATCAGGCGAATCGAACATCTTATTCCGATATAGAACCGTTGCATGGTCATCATCGACCTTGATTTTGTTATAAGCCAATACCCCGAAAACCGATTTGCCGGAACTTATTTTGGCAAGCATAATCCCCTTAATTCAACGATTGTTTCTTCAATTTTCTTTTTCAAAAGTCCAAACTCGCGGGTGGACTGTGCGACAACTTGAATCATTTCAAGGGCTTTCTTCTCACCGAAATTCTTAACCAACGCACTATACATTTGATTAAAATTGTTCTTTACCGCCCGAAATTGGGTAAAGAAACTGCTTAAAAGCATCACAAAATCAATTGCTGTTTTATTGACTTCAATGATTTTTAGAGGTTTGTTTAGTACACAATCCGTAAGGAAAGCGGACATGCTTCGCTTTCCCGAACGCTCATACATTGCTAAAAGCCGCTTATAATCTTTGTCATTCAGGCGGAACATATAACGGAATTTTTGCGGGTCTGCTTTCGGCTTGCGCCCCCGCTTTTTCTTTTCGACATTTTCAATGTTCATAACTGTTTCATTTTAAAAGCATACGACTTTGGAGTGTGCGCCCCCAACCTGCGAGGGTTGGGCGAGAAAGGTTTTTGACTGTAAAAAATGGAATTTTTTGCTGACAAAAACACTTCTCGCTATTGTCTATCGACAATAAAATCCGCCATCATTGGCGGACTGCTACGGATTACTCCATTAATCTTATTCACTTTGCAAAATTAGATAATGCTTTTAGTATTCACGTTATCAGACTCTTAGCCAACTAAGGAAGATAAGAGCCACTTAACGCCAAAAGAAAAATAGGCGGTTTTTCTTCTTTTCCTTTGCAGGCAGAAACGCAAAAATACACATTTTGATAAATGAATTTTTCCGTATCTGCAAATGTGCAGGTATGCAGATGTGCAAACAGGCAGGCAGGAATGAATAAATGACTGAATAATAACATATAAACAATTTTTCAGATATGAAAGACGAAAGCAATACAAACAGGAAAGCAGGCAGCAATGCAAATTTGCCCATTGACACCGATGAATTTATCCGTCAAGTGTCGTTTACAGGCAGTAATGAAAATATGCCGAAATCTGTGCAAACAGATGTTCAGGCAGAAATGCAGAATAATACGTCTGAACCCACAGAAGAAAAACCAACGAAACGAAAACGAGGGCAGGCAATAGATTATGAAAGTTTGTTCCTCGCTCGTAATGAATTACGAGACCGGCAGGGTTTGTATATCAGTAGAGAGAATTACGAGATATTACAAACGCTTGTCCGCGTTATCCGTAATGAACGGTTAAGTGTAAGCGGCTTGGTGGATAATATCATTAACCAACATATCGAATTATACGGCGAGGATATTAATCGCATTTATGACGAAAATAGCCGGAAACCCATTAAAAGAAATAACAAATAATTCAGTATAAACAATTTAACAAAAAAAAGATTATGCAAAATTTATCAGAAAATCAAAAGAAAAGTCCGATGTACATTTCCTTTTGCACTCAAAAGGGCGGTGCAGGCAAATCGGTTTTTACCACATTGGCAGCAAGTTGGTTACATTACGAATTGGGTTTTAATGTTGCCGCCATCGACTGCGATTACCCGCAGACGAGACATATTTGTTTGCATGATTTTGATTTTTAATTGATTGATGATTAACAAAAACATATTTGTCCGAAATCCGGGCAGATAACAGCTTCATGTCGCTGCCGATTTTTTCACGGTTAACGTGCGCGTACCTCTTGTCGTTGAAATATCCGTGTGTCCGAGCATTTTTGATACGCTTTCGATTGGAACGCCCTGTGATAGGCAAACCTGCGAGGCGAAAACATGGCGGCTTACATGGAATGACAGAGGTCGGA
>JAIRPX010000195.1 GCA_031256775.1 Dysgonamonadaceae bacterium | reverse complement strand
AAAAAAGATGTCGCAGCTACGCTGCTCAGGGAAAGGTCTGTGTTTTCCAACCGTGCGCTTACGCACACGGCTACAAAGATGTTGCAGCTACGCTGCTTTTGTTCAGCAAGGTTTAGAAGAATTTTCAGCTTATTTGTTTTACGAAGTAACGCGAGAAAAGTTTTTTAAACGAGACACGTGGCGCAAAGCATGGAAGCACGGCTTATAAAGCCGTGTCAGCAGGAAAGCCATAGACACAGGGTTTTGCGGGTGAGCCCTAAAATGGCAAATAAAATATCATTGTGTATTTTTTGCCAAAAAAATTGTTTGTTCAGGAAATAGTTGTACCTTTGTTAAAGTTTATGATGCAGTTTACAAAACAGATATATATTAAAAAAAGTGATATGAAAAATAATATAAAAAAGACAAGTATTTATATAATTATACTGTTTACAGGGTTAGCATCCTGTAACAAGAATAGGCATTTTCCTGACGTAGTAACTCTTGTTGCGCACACTACTCTGACAGATTTTAACGATTCTTCTTTTGTGCCAAAAAGGATAATGTGTATTGATGCAATTGGAAGCGATTTCTATTGTAGCGATTATTCAAATGGATATTTCGTTTTAGATGAAAAATTTAATATAAAAAAGCGAATTGGTTCTAAAGGACAGGGACCTGGTGAATTTTTGGGAGCAGGGCCTTTTTATTTTCAAGGCACAGACTCAATATTTATATTAAACGAGGGTAAGCGGTCATTTGAGCTTTTTGTCGAAGACAAGCACATTGAAAGTTTTTCATATCCTCAAGGAATTTCACTTTCACATTGTACCCGGTTTTTTGTTAAAAATCAGCAAATATTTCATTCTGTTATTGGCGACAGTTTACCTGTTATTGCTTTTAATGGCAATTCGCATGAAAATCAATACATGTGTCTATATACTAAATGGGACAATCCGCATCTTAAACAACATTCTACAAGACATTTAGTAAAAGGAAAAAATAATTTTTTTGTAATTGGTTCTGTATTACCTGTTTTTCAAAGATATGATTTTGAAGGTAATTTATTAGAAGATTACGATATGGAAAAACTTCCTGAGATAAGTATTAATATGAAAAAATATAACGGTCAGAAGCAGATTCCAACAACCTATTTCACAATGTGTAAAGATGCCTATTACTGCAAAGATAAAGTATTTATATTAGTTGCGTCAAATATAAATGAATATTTCTGCAATACGGTATATGTACTGAATGTTGCTGATAAAATTAGTCACATTGGCACTTACATACTTGGTAAAGGGAACAACGTTTATGAGTCGTTTTGTGTAAAGAATGATACGCTATTGGCATTTAATGCGATAGACGCCAGTCTGGATGTTTTCACAATTTCTGAGTAATTAATTGTTTGTGTAGCCTATTATACTTTTGTGCGTCGTCATTGCGAGCATAGCGAAGCAATGACGACGCACGGGTCTGTGTCTCCGCAATTTTATTTCACAATTGCTTTAAACGTTGCCTGCGTATCATTTCCTGTCACTTTGATAATTGCTGCTTTTTGATTCAAAGTCGTTGGTATCAGCACGTTATCTGAAGCGTTTATGCTATAGCTTTTTAACAAAATGCCGTTAATATCATACAGATAAACATTTTTGATAAACGTTTTTCCATGATTTAAAATGCTGATAATTCGACTGGAAACCGAAATATTCAATTTGCCGCTGTTTATCAAATCAATACCTGCACCGGATGTCGTAAATTCTTCCACTGAAGCGAAAACGCTTTCGTTCTCCGTAACTGCACAATGCGCTTTCACACGCCACAGATAAACGGTGTTGGGCGTTAATTCTTCCAGAGTATAAGTTGCTTCGGCAAGTCCGTTCACATTTGTCCATGAATATACGCCGCCGTCGCGGTAAGACAAGTCCCACGAGGTGTTGGCTGCGTCGGCAGTCCAGACAAGCATGGCTGAAGCGGAAGTTATTGCTCTAACCTGCAATCCAGTTGGAACCGGACAGTCCGGCACTCTTCCTGTTGTGAATTTATAAACCGGTGAATAAACACTGGTATCGCCTTCGGCACAAATAGAACGGATTTTCAGCTGATATTCCGTTTCCGGCGTTAAATTATCCAAAGCCAGCGATTTGCCGGTTATTATTTCGGAAGTCAATCCGCTTGAAGATGCAAGCTCCCATAATATTTCGTATTTGTCAGCGTCGCCTTCCCATTGCAATGTTGCCGATTTATATCCCAAAGGATCGGCAACAATATTGTTCGGAGCAAAACAGGTGATCTCTACAGTTCTGATTTGCGCTATTTCCGACCATTCGCTTACGTCGCCTTCCGCAGCGCTGCAAATGGCTTGAATCGTATATTCATATTCCGTATTATGAGTTAATCCGTTGAATGTTGCCGTTTTTTCGGTAACATGACGTTCTATCCAATCGTTAACGCTTTTTTTATGGAATTTTACATTAAACGAGGTGGCTGTCGATTCCCAGACTATCGTTATGCTTTCGGTAGTGGCTTCTGCTGCAATTTCAGTTACAGGATAACAGGGATCTACCGCCAGAGTTGTAAATGTAATGATGCTTACCTTCGCCGTATCGCCAGGAGCGCATGAATGAGTAATGCCGATTTCGTATGTTGTAGCCACATCCAGACCGGTAAATGTGGTATCGTTGCGTTGCCATAACGCATAGTCTTTGCCTGTGTCGCCTGCTTTACGAAGGAATATCAGCCATTCGTCGGCGTCGCCTTCCCATGCTATTGTAGCTTCTGTGCCAATTATGTCATTTGCCTGTATATTGCTCGCTTTTGCAGGACAGTTTGGCAAAATCTGTAAATTATCAATTGCAAAATAGGCTGATGTATTCCGTTCATTTTCAACCATTTTGAAACCAACCTGCCGGATACCGCTTAATCCTGTCAGCTCAATCGTGTCGCGACCGGATTCGGGGATTGCGGGATATTTCTGTAAAACAACGTCTTCGTTTTCGGTTTTAATCACTACAAACAGCGAATCGCTTTCGGGCATTGTTCCTGACAGCATAATATCAAACGCTAATTTATAATTGACGGAACCGTCTCCATAATCCAACTTTGGAAGCCATGCGTAAGCCGACGCGGGAGCCGGATTTAGATACGGTCTGAGACGCAATGTGCCGCTGTTCCATAAAATCATATTAGAATTTGTAAGTGTCCATCCCGAATTTAAACTGAATGTAGCTGCAGTGTAAGCGTTGAAATCTTCATTATAAGGTAATCCGTAACCTGTTTTGAATGAAAGCGGTAATGACCATGTGCTGTAAGTCATTGAAGATATCTTTGCTCTTACCTGCACATCCACAGTAGCATCTGTCGGCAAAGTTGTAAACAGATACGACGTTGTATCCACTTCCACCGGCAATGTCCATTCTCCGTCAATTGCACGATAGCGTATTTCCCATGCACTCTCCGTTCCGTCCGGATGCTTAGTCCAGCTTACCTTTGCCTGCGATGCAACTATGGAAGCCTGTTCTACCGTGAGATTGATGGGGTATTCATATTCGGGCATTTCTTCAATCAAAAACCTGTTAATATTCAACTCCATTGTACCGGCTTTGTGAACTGTCCATGCAAGTTTTACTTTTACGGTATCGCCGCCAAAACCTTCAATCGGAATTTTCAAATTGAACGTACCTGCTGTTACATCCGTAAAGAAATTGCCTGCATTAGCTTTATTTATCGTAAAAACCTGCGCATAATCCGTTTCTCCGTATTTTTTTATCCACACAACCAGACTGTCTTTTTCTTCCCATACAGTTCCTTCAGTACCTCCAACATAACCGGTTGTTATATAAGGACGCGACGAAGTAGTATGAGTTAATGTCCCCGCCAGGATAAAACGGCATTGTTGAGCCAGTTGAAGATATTGTGTAGCTGCCGAGCCATAAACTGCCTCATTCGGCGAAGCGGTAGTAGTCCTTGCCTGCAAAACGCCTCCGCGCCTGTCGGTTGCGTTGCGGGTCAGTTCAAATAGACCGTTTTCTCCATCCCAGCTTTCTGGAAGTTCAAAAGGACTGTAAGATGCCGGATTTAACAGATATGGCATTGTTCCCCAAGTAGTTATATTTTTCTTTACTACGGCAGAAAGCATTGTTCCGCTATAACTCCATGCTGCAAAATTGATTAATTTACCGGAAGGTAATCCGTTTACTTCGATGTTTCCGGAAGCAATTCCCCTGTAAATAACTTTTCCGCCGCCTGCAATATTGCTGCCTGCATTTGCAGTGACGTCAGGTGTTCCGAAAATCCCGTCATTCAATTGATTATTATTGTTGTCAACTGCCCATTGTCCCATGTTTATGGCAATAATAACCGAATCGCCCGCCGTATTTGCCACAGCTTCCAGTTTCAATCTTGTGAAACCGCTTTCAACTATATTCAAGGCGGGAATTTCAATCTGTGCATTCGTTTTTATCAAACCGGCAATACACAAAAATAAAAGAAAACCAGTTTTTTTCATACAACTAATTTTAATGATTAATGATAAAATTCTTTTTAACTTCAAATGAGCCGTCGCTCTTAATTGCCTTTTCTATGTAGAAACCTTCTATGGGCTTTCTATTAAGTTTTATGCCGCTAATGTTGTAGTATTCGCAACCTGTAATCTCCGACGAACCGGCATTGGGCGAATAAACGCCTGTGGGGTCGGTCAAAGATATTTTGTGTGCAAAAATGGCTTGGGCATTATTAATGCGGTAGTCGTGCCAGAATGTCAGGAAATGGTCGTTGTTAAACAGGGGCAGCGATACTAAACCGGCTTTGGACGTTTCCCTGCCTGAGAATACATAATACGGTTCTTCCCACACAAACTGAGGCGCTTCGCCTGTTACGTCGATCAGTGTAGCAATGTTTTCGGTTGCTTCAGAATAATTGTGTTGCCAGAAAACGGCGATTTTGCCTTCGCTTGCCATTTGAATAGTTTGATAACCGACAGCTGCAGGCAAATAATCGTTGTCCAGCACTATGCCGTTGGTATTTTCTTCTTCCAGAATGGTATTTTCCCAGAATAATTCGCCTTCTTTCGATATTTTTTGTAATACGATACTGCGAAAATTCTGTACTTTGTCGTCTTCTTCCCACAAGGCATACAGAAAATCGGTTTCAGGATCGTAAGCCATATATGGTCGTAAGGCGCGGATGTTGGGATTATAGCTCAAACGCAAACCTTCTTCATCGCCCGAAGTAATGAAGGCTTGCCGTCCATTCGACAAAATATGCGAAACGTATGCTTTTTCATAAGTGGAATTGTAGCGGTCGTCGTGCCATGCGGCAATTATTCCGCCTTTCCTGTCGGGAATAACCCTGAAAGCCGTATGTGGAAACGCTCCGCTGGGAAAGCCGCCGCGATAAATGGCAACTTCGTCAGACCATTGTTTTTCACCGTCGAAATCGAATTTCTGGGCATACATCTGCGTTCCGGGACTTTTTGAATATGCCATGATAAAATTCCCGTTGCCCGCATCAACCAGATAGGGATAGGTGTAGGAAATGGCGCTGTTGTCCATTAACATGGGTTGTTCCCAAATCAATTCGCCGTTTTTCGACACTTTTTCAATTACAATATAAGCTTTATTTTCGTCAGGACGTATCTCGTGAGCAAAAATATAGCTGCCGTCAGTTAGCTGTACAACCTTAATATTGGCAACCATATAATAGGCATAGCCTCTGTTAAGATCAAGCGCTTCATCCCACAAAAATTCGCCTGCGGGCGATACTTTGTAAACGAAATAACTTTGATTCGGATAACTGCTGTTGTTCCAGTTGCGTTCATCTTTCACAATAAGGATAGCGTTGCCGTCGTCGTCAACCATCACTCCATTGTCGTCGCCCATTGTAAAGGAACGGCTGGGTTCGTGGCTAATCAGCTTGCCCTCATTCGGAAAAATGTTTATTCCGTCGGGACTGATAATTTGCAAATAGTAAGCCACATCATGCCCTTCACTGTAACGGTCGCCCTGTTTTTCAGGGTCTTCCGGCGCTAAACACTGAAATGCGACAAAAGTGATTCCGTCGCTGTTAGTTTTGGCTTCAAATCCCAGTATGTTTTCTTTCGTAACCTGGTGATCTGCAGCCTGATTCCATTGAGCCGATACAGCCCAAAAGCTTATCAGCCCTAAAAGTGTAAGTACAATTTTTTTCATATTTACAGATATTTAAAAATGAATAATGATTTTCTTTGATGATGTTTTGCCTGATTCATAAATTGTTTTAACAATGTAAATGCCTGGCTGTTGTGGAATTGTTGAACCTGTACGGACGCCCTGCAAATTATAATACTGTATGGAAACGGGCGTTTCGGAAACCGTAAATTCTTCTATTCCTGAAACATCAGGCAAAGTGGTAGAAAAAAATAGGCGGTCGCCGAACAGATTCACATTCAGATTTTGTGCGAAAAGCGTTCCGTCGCCATTACGCAGTTTATACGAGCCTCCACTCAGCCCATCTCCCCACAAATCAGTAATTTCAAAACAGTATATCTTGTTGGCTTCAAGTTTTACCGTATCCCTATATGTCTTTTTTAAACCGGTAGGGTAGGGACCAAATGTTTGCACAATGTTTCCTTCCTGATCTTTAATTGAAAATATATTTTCGTCGGAATACACATCGGTTGTAATATCCGTCAAAACAGTGGGCGTCGCAGCGACAGGCTGTCTGCATTTGCCTGAAACAGAAGCAATATTACTGATAGCAGTATTATTTACCCTGACCGCTTTGATTTCAAACGGAATTTCATCTATAGATTCATTAAGCGGAAAAATATCTGCAAACAGACGCACTGTCTGGCTCTGATATGATGGAATTTCGCCTGTCCATGTAACCGGAATTACATTATTATTGATATTCAATTCAAAATCAATCGAAGTCAGCTTGTAATGCGATTCGTTTTTCACGTTCACATCAAAAAAATTGAACGCATAACGCGAAGCATAACCTTCCTTCACCGCCGAAAGCGTTATTTTCATCGGCTTTGTATAATTGATATATGAAGGTTTTTTGGCAACCACATTGAGCAGATCGCTTTTTCCTGCCGTAACAAACACAAATACTTCAATGTTTTCGGCTGCCACAGGAATAGAATTTACCGCTTCGGGTAAAGTGTAAACATACTGTTTCGTAATTAGTTCGCCCCGTTTTGGCTGCTTGATTGTATCGCCCCAAACAGGCGTTATGTAAGCTTTCAACTGATGACGGTGAATATAATCGTCGCCCACCAGTCCTCCACTTTGAGGTCCCTTAATGTCGGTTTGCGTAATCGCTACATGTAAAAAGTTTTCCGCAGAATCCGAATCGGCTGTATAATAAGCTTCTACTTCAACAGTCAACTGGCGCGAACTGCCGTCGAAAGCTGCGCTCATCCACAAATTAACAGGAGAATCTTCGGAATGAACAGCTTTCGCGGCTTTTGTCCATGCGCTCCGGTTAAGAATATAAGATGAAGGCAGTTGCCGGCGATTAATCATGCCGCTGGGATAGCCATAATTTGTATTCACTCCGAAATAAGTATCAATCGCTTCGCCTTCGGGAATGCGATAATCGGGTTCTCCGGCGCTTGGTATGGCAAAATGTCCGGAATGAATTGCAATAGTGTAAACCGTTCCGCTTTGGGCTGATACCAGATTGTTGGCAATTTTGTGTCCATCGGGACAATTGCCGCAGTGTATACCGGTAAACTCTTCCAACAGAATGTTTTTTTTCTGACCTTCAATGGTTACGTGTTGCTGTGCAGTTGCAACGGTTGATACTCTAACCGTTGCAAGCAGGATGCAAATAAACGACAGTAAATTTAATTTCATACTATAAGTCTTTACAAATTTATCGTAAAATTATAATTTTGCTTTCATTTTGCAAAATACAATACCTTGCTATAACTACTGCAAATATTTCACATACTGTAAAAATACTACTGCATAAAGATATAATTTATTGGAAAACAATATATTATTTTTTAAAATCAAAATATTGAATTATTTTTGCGAAGTTTAATTCTAAAAATAAAACGGTTTGTTATGAGGCTAAATAAAATTGTATGTGTCGTTTTTTACCTGAATTTTGCGCTTTTTTGCTATGCAGGTATTAACAAACAGCGCGAAATTTTAGAACAATTCAAACAAATTGCTCAAAAAGAATATGAATCTAACAGGGATATGGAAGCGGCGATATTTCTTCTGGATTCACTGATTAGCGCCACTTCGTTTACCGAATCCGAATTTATATCTGTTGTAAACCGGACAGGCGAAGTTTTTCATCAGCAGGGCAATCTGATTCCGGTTATCGAACTTTTTTCTGCTACGGTAAATTATTACAAACAGTATAACAGTCTTGCAAACGACCAAGTCAAATCGTTAATTTCACTTCTGATACCGCTCGGAGCTGCATACGAAGAACTGGGTATGTGGAATCGCGCCGCCGATTTCTATCGCGAAGCTATCGCTTTAGCCGAAGAACGCCATTTGGAAAATATCAAAGCGCTGATTTATAACAACATCGGAGCTATTCATTATAATCACGGCGAACTGGATAAAGCCGAAGAATATTTTCAAAAAGCCATCGTAATCAACGAAGAATCAGGCAATAAAATCGAATTATTTAACAACTATAACAATCTGGGCGGAGTTTACGTTATGCGCCGGATATACGATAAAGCGCTGGATTGCGCCCTGTTAGCTATTCAGCAACTTAACAGGGAACAAAATGCAAACCTCTATTATTTTATGCAAACTAATATTGCTCATTTGCATCTTCTGAAAAAAGATATGAATCTGGCGTTTTCATATCTCAATAATTCGCGTAACAATCAGGAAAATCTGGGGTTTAACAACGATTTGGTACAGACTTATTTAATGCTTTCCAAAGCCAGTGAAGAAATCGGTCAAAAAGATTCCGCCCGACTGTATATGGAAAAAGCTGTGGCACAAGCCCGTAGAATCAACAATAAATATATTGAAAGCCATATACTGAGCGAGGCTGCGCATTTTTACAAACGTAACGGTCAAATCGAAAAAGCATATCCGGCGCTGCAAAAAGCTACTGAAATCAACGATTCCATTCTGTTGGAAGACAACCGGCAGAAAATCAGTAATATGGAACGAATGTACATTGCCGAAAAGAAAAACCGGGAAAACGAAATGGAAATCAAAAATATTACCCTGCAAAAGCTGGCGTCAGACAGGCAGCGAATTATTTTCGTAACTATTGCTATTTTCCTTATTGTAGCGGTTTTATATTTAATTAATTATTCTAAAACAAAAGAACGCGAACGGAAAAAAGAAGAATTGCTCCTGTTGCAACAAAAAGAATTGCACAGGAAAGAACAGGAACTGCAAAAACAGAAAGAACAGGAATTAAGCAGTACTATAGAATTGAAAAACAGGGAACTGACGTCTTTCACTCTGTCGCTGACAAAAAACAGCGAATTTATTACTGATTTAATTGACAATTTGAAAAGGCTTTCATTAGAAGTGAAAGAAAAACAGGCTAAAGAATCTATCAGAATGATAATAAATAAATTAAGCATCAGAAACTCAACCGATAACTGGGAAGAATTTAGTTATTATTTTGAAAAAGTGCATCCTTCGTTTTATCAAAACCTGGAAAAACAATATTCCGGATTGACCGTTAAGGAAAAAAGGCTTTGCGCATTGTTGCATCTGGGACTTTCATCGAAAGAAATTGCAGCAATCACATTTAAGGAAGTCCGCAGCGTGGAATCTGCGCGTAATCGCTTGCGTAAGAGACTTGGAGTGGGGCAGGAACAGAATTTGACGGAATTTATACAGAATATTCGCTAATCAGTGCCTGTTTCAATAACCTGACCGGTTTTTCACAACTGTTCACTCTTCTGGTATTGTTTCAATCCTTCGTTTCGCAGTTTGCACGCAGGACAATGTCCACATCCGGCTGCCGGTACGCCATTGTAGCACGTCAATGTTTCATTTTTAACAATATCCAGTACGCCAAGCTGATCAGCCAAAGCCCATGTTTCGGCTTTGCTCAGCCACATTAAGGGAGCATGAATGATAAACTGTTCATCCATAGCCAGATTTAATGTAGCGTTGGCTGAACGGATAAACGTATCGCGGCAATCGGGATAACCGCTATAATCAGCTTGTGAAACGCCGACTACAATATTTTGTATCCCGTGTGAACGGGCAATAACGGCAGCAAAAGTGAGGAAAAACAAATTCCTTCCCGGCACAAATGTGTTTGGATAGGAATTGTCGGGTTTTTCCTGATCCATAATCATCGAATGATTGGTTAAAGAGTTATCTGCCAGTAAACTAATTACCGATGCATCCAAAACCTGAAATGGAACTCCGGCGGTTGCGGCAATTTTTTGAGCAATTTCCACTTCCTGCGCGTGTCTTTGCCCGTATGATATACACAAAGTACGCACATCTTTGAAATTTTTTAACGCCCAGAAAAGGCAAGTTGTCGAATCCTGTCCTCCCGAATGTAGGACAAGCGCTGATTGGTTGTGTTGCATATTTTTATCAGGAATCATTCATTTTTAACAACAATAATCTGGGCAGACCTGATAAGCTCGTTGCCCCGTTTATAACCGTTTCTTATGATTGAAACAATTTCGTCATTTTTTTTGGAAGCGTCAATTTCTGTCTTAACCACCTCGCATAAACCTGTAATCAGATTATTATCGGGAAATTCAACTTTTGTTATTCCATATTTTTGAAGAAGGTTAAGTAATTTAGTTTGAACTGACTGGTAGCGTTTTGTAATTTTTGCAACTTCGCTGTTTTTATCCTGCTCACTTTCCTTTAATACTTCTTCTGCTCTTTCAAGAGAATCAATAGCGTCGATAATACCCAAAGCCATCCCTTTCAGCAAATCGTTATTTTCCCATTCTTTCTGTTCTAACTGATTTTTAAGTCGGCTTATTGACTGTAGATTATTTCTAATCATACTTTCAAGTTCGTTTAGACAAGCATCCAATCCCATTTTTCGGCTAATTAAGCGAGTCGAAAGAGTCGTCGTTTATTTCATTTATGTCGATGTCGGGAAGAGGCAGATCAAGCATTATTTTCTGCGGTCTTTTCGACTTAATTCTCGCAGGACACATAAAGTCGGCTGCGAGTCTTTTTGTGGGATCAAGTAGTTGTCGCATAGCTGAATGGATTTCAGGCAAAGGATATTTCTTTGCTTTCATTGCTTCCATCTGCGCATCCATAATTTCCTTTTTGCTTGCATTTTGATTTACGCCAAGTATTTGATACGGATTATTCATATTATATAATTTATTAGTTTTTAATTATTGAGCCATTTTCTTAAAATACGACAGAGCTTCTTTCACTTTTTCACCTTGTTCGTTCAGACTCTGCCTTTTAGTAATTGGAGATAATATACTTTCATCAAGAAGACTGACGTCTATACCCGAATTTTGTAATTTCCTTAATACATCTTTTCGCGTTTTTTCCAGCTCATAGCTTTCCTGCATAAAAGCGGAAGAACGCTGCGGATATATTTCATCCAGGATATAATATATTTCTATCATTCTATTTGTTTGATTATTAATAATATCCATTAGATTGGACTTTATAAAGTTGATGAGCGTATTGCATACCTGCGAACTGTTGGGCGCACAGGTATAGGCATTTTTCATCAATGATAAAGCTTTCAGTTTGTCAATACTGCCATTATTTGTCCTGTTGATGCAATATTTCGACATATAGTTGGAATACTGGAATTTAAGTTTGTCTTTTTTTATTGAAAACAAAATAGCTTCTTCCATCAGAAGTATGAGATTGTCGTTCATGCTGTTATCTGCTATTTTAGTTTGAATTGCATTAAACAGAGTATCTTCTACTTTGGAGGAAATTCCGCTGTATTTCCTGATAAGTTCTTTTCTTTCATCAGAATTAGCTGTCTTTAATTTTATTAGATCATTATTTTTGATAGCCTCTTCCACGCTGAGAACCAACTCTTTTGCCTGCGCGTATTCGTCAATATCATCGCCTGAACTGTTTTTAATATACGGGATGCCGGCTTCCAAAGCATCTTCATTTCTTGTTTTTAGGTATATTTCGTTCAATTCGGCAAGTATAATTTCATTAAGGTTGCTAAACGATTTTGCAAAATAAGGACTTGCAAACAGTATATCTTTGTTAATCACCCTTATTATCCGTTCAATAGATTCTTTTTCAAAAGCATAAAACGACTGGATAATCTGAATTAATGAAGGGTTATTTACCTTTTGCAGAAGCAGAGCTTCAAATTGATGCAGTAATTCTTTTTGGGTTGCTCCAATAGAAATATTTGTTTCTGAGGCATTTTCATAGTTAACATTTTCAGGGAGCATACTCCTGTTTTTATTTTTCGAGCCTATTGTTTCTGCCAGCGTGAAAGTATAATCTTCATTCCAGCTTGTTTGTTCTATGGACTTTATCATGATTTCGTCCGAATATACGGCTGTGAGGTAATACGCTATAATTGTTTTATAGTTTTTTGTATCCAGTTTACCTTCCTGAACATAACCAAAACAGCAGATACTCAGGTTTTTAAGTAATTCGAGATTTTCCCAGAAAGCAGGATATGTTTTTATGAAATTGATTGCCTTAGCGTATCTTTTTTCGGATATATAGTTGGTTAATAAGCGATTAAAGAGGCTTGGCTTTAACTGTCTTAATTTTTCGGCAGCCTGAGCGTTTGTTGCTCCTATCATTTCTATTTTTGCATCAAGGTTTTCGTAAAAATCTTTAAGTTCTTCAAATGGAAACGTATTATTATAAAGTCTGTCAAGGGTTTGGTTGATTTGGTTGATTATCGGGATCACTTCCTCAGTTTTTTTATGACGTATGATGTCTTTCATCTGTTCGATGACCGGTGATTCTATATTCAACCGTTCCTGAATCAGCTTTTCCGCATCGGCATAATTTTGTCCTGTAATTAATTTCTTGGCATACCTGAAATAAAAATCGGTTTTAATATTATCAGGCGCATGGTCAATTTCTTCTAACAGAGAATCTTCTATAACTTCTTTATTTTTAAGTTTGCATATCCCGATTCGTGCGCTGGAATGGACAATAATATTTTCATTATCGCATGTATGAGCATATTCCAAAGCCTGGCTGTAATATTGTATAGCTTCGACCAGGTTGGAGGCTTTTTCTTCTTGAGTTCCTAAAAAATAGAATAAGCCGCCCAAATCGTTGATATGGTTGGCAATTAAGTTGCAAAATTCCTCTTCAAACCCTGTTTGACTGGCATTTTCCATATATTCAATGTTTTCAAGTATATGGTTTATTTTGTTTTGGGAGGGTTTTTCAACAAGTGTTGCTTTATAATTCAACTTGCTGATTTCCAGGAATGTTCGCACTTCAATCATTTCAAAACGTTTTGAATCGGAGCGTTTTGACAAATGTCGTTTAATATCAAATACCTGACTGAAAAATGTTCGTGCAATCCGCCAGTCATAATCCAAATATTCAATGCCTTGTCTGAATTTACATTCGGCAAGTTTAATTGGAGCATCAGGATGCTGATCAAGCATAGCTTCAAACATACTTGCAGCTTCAGCTATCTGATCGGAATCCATTAGAGATTTTGCCGTATTAAACTGGGAAATAGGATTTGAACGGTACCAGAAATATCCGGCTATCCCTATTGCGATGATACTGGCAGGAATATAGACAATTTCCATTAGTTTGGATATAATTTAATATTTAACGACTGCCCTACTTCAAACGGATAAGGTTTTTCCCGTTGCTTTTCTTTTTCAAACTTCTTATATAAATGTCCGTCTCCATAAAAAAGTTTTTCAATTTTACGTGGAGAGTCTCCTTTCCTTATTGTATAGGAGATTAATATCCTTTTTTTATTTTCTATTCTATTTTTGCTGTTATCATTTTTTTGCGGATCATTTTCATTTTCAGAATATTTATCAATTGAATTGTGAAGTATTTTGTTTAATTTATCATGTTCTTTCTTGCTTTTACTGGTTTTGTACAGGGAAAAGGAAAGCACAAGACAGCAACAAGACAATCCAAGTATCAACATTGCGCTATTCTTTTTACCTGGCGTTGCATTCGAAGCAATATAATGAATTAATAAATAAGGTTTTAAATCTGAATTGCACTGTGGGCAAATCGTAGGCTGACGCCGATAATCGGGTATGCCTACTTTATTACATATTGGACATTTAATATCTGTCATAAATTACTTTCTTACTTACATGAATACTCCTTGTTATTATATCGTTATAATCATATTTGTCACGCAAATCCAAAGCCTCGTTCAAAAGGTCTTCTCCATCGCGCCCGCGTCCCTGCCTGAAATAGCGAACAATCCTGTCGTGCATCTGTAACAGTTTGTCTGCGTCGTCAGGATCGGTTTTTGCTGCATGTTCGGATGCTATTTTAAGCGTGAACAACAGAATAAGAATGGAAAATTCATCAGTAAGTTTTTTTAATTTATGCGTGGCATGAATTTTTTTCAGCGGATCATTTTCATATATTTCGTCTAAAAGTTTCTGCATCGTTCTTGAATTTTCCATCCCAACAAGGTCGCGATATTCGCTCAGCAGTATTTGTGCAAAAAGTACGGCTAATTTCTTTTCGTCAACTTCATCGGCGGCTTTTTCTGCCTGTTCGAATGCTGAAAAAATATTTGAGCTGATTTGTTCCCATCTTTCCGGCGCAATGCGTCCGATTTGCATACCATTGATTCTTTCTATTTCTTTTTGAACGGCAGTAAAAAAAGAAGCGCGCTGAATTTCAGAATAATCCTTGCCTAATATTTTTTCTAAGCTGACTGAAATAAATTCCAGCGCTTTCGAGTCTTTGTTTCCACGTCCCAGAACGATTGATTTTTTCCCTGACGGATTATTTTTCAGACATGCTTTAACTTCGAAAATCTCATCAATTCCCAGTGCAATATCGAATACTACTTCGCTGCCTAATGGCAAATCGTCGTCGATAGTAAAAAATCCCATAGTCTGCGTTTCTTTTTTACCGTATTCTACGTCAGCCTGAATGCTCACTTTCACAATTTTCTGTTTGTCCATAGTTGTCTTGTAGCTCCTTATTATATTGAGCGGCAAAGGCATCTGTTTTTCAATTATCCTGTCGAAACCTTCTTTCAGTTCAATGAAATAATTATGATTGGTACTGTATGATATTCCGGCTATTACGGGCTGGGTATTTTCTAATTTTTCGTATTCCTGTCCTAAATGGTGGGCAAGTATGGCAGCGCCTTCTGCAACTACCAGCATTGGATTTTCCGACATTTTAACTTTACCGGTTCCGAACTTTTCTATTAACCGTCTTTTAACCATCGGGATACATGAAGTTCCGCCTACAAGCAGAATATTGTCGATAATATTCATATCGTATCCGACTTCTTTTAGCAGTTCATCTATAAGATCAATGCTGCGCTCAATTAAAGGGCTGATTCCCGCTTCAAATTCTTCGCGGGTGATGTTTACGTCTATGTCAATAATATCTCCATTTTCATCTTCTAATATTCCGTCGATGATAACAGGTGCGTTCCTTGATGAACTAAGCTGTATTTTAGCTTCTTTGGATTTCAGTTTCATCTGTCCTTCAAACAGATATTTTTTTCTGACAGGCAGGCGGTCGATCAATATTTGCAAATCGGAAATGCCATTTTGCTCCTTAACTTTATCAATAATTATTTCCTGCAGTTTTCTGTCGATGTCGTCACCGCCAAGCCAGCGATCGCCTCCCGTTCCGGCTTCGATATATTGACCATCGGCAATATTTAAAATTGACAGGTCGAAAGTGCCTCCGCCAAAATCATAAATTAACACTGTTTTTGTTTCGCCAGGTCTCATATTGTCCACTCCATAAGCTATGGCGGCGGCGGTAGGTTCGGCTAACAGCTTTTTCACTTTTAATCCAGCTAAATTGGCTGCTACCTTAGTGGCGTTTTTTTGTTTTTCTGTAAAATAAGCAGGAACTGTTATAACAGCATCCGTCACTTCGCAGTCTAATCTTTCTTCTGCGTCGGATTTTAATTTTTTTAATATTTCAGCGCTTATTTGTTCCGGCGTATATTCTTTCCCGCCAAGTATGACAGCTACCGAATCGTCAGTTCCACCCTGTAAAGCTTTAATACCATATTTATAATATGGACTTAGGATCATATCCTGAACCATTTCATCATTGATTGCTCCACCCATTAACCGTTTAACGGATACAATTGTATTGACAGGATCTCTTTCTATTAGCTGATAAGCTGTTCTGCCCACCAATATATCATTGTTCCGAATGCCTACGCACGACCGGGTAAGTTCTTCGTTTTCCTTGTTGCGAAGTATTTTTAATGAGGTGTCTTTGAACGCGACTACCGAGTTCGTTGTTCCCAAATCTATCCCGATTGACTTTTTCATCTACTTGAATTACTAATAATTAGTTTTATTTAGTCTCTTTATAACATGCAAAAATACGCATTTTTCCTGAAAGATTTTTGTATATGGCAAAAAAAAACATTATTTATGGAAAATCCATATAAAAGGCAGGTAAAATCTGTAAAAAATCGCGTGTCAAAAAAAAGTTTAGCATTTTTTCTTATGAGTTAGTGAAAAAATGCTATATTTGTCGCCAAATTAACTGTTCATCAAGACAAATGGTAAATAAAACATACGAAGTGCGACCGGCTGCACGATTAGATGTGGTAAGCGAGTATTATTTCTCGAAAAAACTGAAAGAAGTGGCTGATATGAACGCTGAAGGAAAAAATGTTATAAACCTTGGCGTTGGCAGTCCTGATATGCCGCCGTCGCAGGCTGCTGTTGACGTATTGTGTAGCGAAGCTAAAAAAGACAATGTGCATGGCTATCAGCCTTATACAGGTATTCCTGCTTTGCGCGAAGGTTTTGCAGAATGGTATCGCAAATGGTATGGCGTGGCGCTTAATCCTAAAACCGAAATTCAACCGCTGATAGGCTCAAAAGAGGGTATCCTGCATATTTCGCTGGCTTTCTTGAATCCTGGCGACGGTGTGCTGGTTCCTGATCCTGGCTATCCAACTTATCGCTCGGTAAGTATGCTGGTCGGAGCGCAGATGATTTCATACGCGCTGGACGAATCAAATGGCTGGCAGCCTGATTTTGACGCATTAGAGAAATCGAATCTGAACGGCGTTAAATTGATGTGGGTGAATTATCCCAATATGCCAACCGGCGCAAATGCAAGTATGGAGCTGTTTGAAAAAGTTGTAGATTTCGGATGCCGTCATGGAATAGTTATATGCCATGATAATCCTTACAGTTTTATATTGAACGACAACCCGTTGAGTATCCTTAGCGTAGCGGGCGCCAAAGATATTTGCATCGAGCTTAATTCTATGAGCAAGGCGCACAATATGCCCGGATGGCGTATGGCAATGCTGGCGTCGAATGAAAAGTTTGTGCAATGGACGCTGAAAGTGAAAAGTAATGTAGATTCGGGACAGTTTGCTCCAATGCAAATGGCTGTTGCCGAAGCATTGAAAGCGCCGAAAGAATGGTATGACAGGATGAATTTCGCATATCGCAGCCGACGGATGCTTGCGGGGCAGATTATGAAGGCAATAGGATGCCGTTTCGACGAAAATCAGACAGGAATGTTTCTATGGGGGAAGATTCCTGATATGGAAGAAAGCGGTCAGGCGCTGGCAGATAAAATTCTGTATGAGGCTAATGTATTTATTACTCCCGGATTCGTGTTTGGCGCAACAGGCGATCGATATGTGAGGCTTTCGCTGTGCTGTCCTAATGAAAAATTGGAGGAAGCCTTGTGCAGGATTAAAAAATTAAAATTACTATAAAAAACGAATATACAATGAAAATTCTGATTTTAGGCGCGGGAAAGATGGGATCTTTCTTCACCGATTTGCTGAGTTTCGACCACGAGGTTGCCGTACTCGAAAAAGACCCGAAACGGCTGCGTTTTATTTACAATGCCATCAGGATGCAATCGTCGGCAGAGATTGCCGATTTTGCTCCCGACCTGGTTATAAATTGCGTAACGCTTAATCATACGCTGGAAGCCTTCCGCGATATATTGCCTTATCTCAAACCGGCATGTATTCTTTCTGATGTGGCGTCGGTAAAAACCGATTTGAAGGAGTTTTACAGCGACTGTGGTCATCCCTGCGTTTCCACTCATCCCATGTTTGGACCCACGTTTGCCAATCTCGGAAATCTCGGAAAGGAAAATACCATCATAATTTCCGAAGGCGATTACATGGGGAAAATATTCTTTAAAGACTTGTACAGCAGGTTGCAGTTGAATATTTTTGAATACACGTTTGAGGAGCATGACAGGGTTGTTGCCTATTCGCTCGGCGTTCCTTTTGCCTCAACTCTCGTATTTGCAGCCACGATGGTACACCAGGACGCACCCGGCACTACCTTCAAACGCCACATGAAGATAGCCAGAGGCTTGATGTCGGAAGATGATTATCTGCTTACGGAAATCCTTTTCAATCCACGTACGCCACGACAGCTGGAACGTATCCAGAAAGAACTTTCCAACTTGATGGAAATAATTAATAATAAGGATACGGACGCTATGCGAAATTATCTTGGCAAGTTGCGAAAGAAAATCGAATAAGCGAATTTTACCATACTCTGAAAAATGTATCTTTTTTGTAACAACTTTGTAAATAGTGTGTAAATTATTCGCTCTACCTTTGTCGTGTAATAAATAACGATTTAAGATATATAGATAATATTGAATCAACTAAATGCGATTCATTAATTTAAAATTTAAAACATGATGAAGAAAAGTTTTTTATTGTCAATTATTTTGCTGTGTAATTTGTGTTTACCGGCAATAATTTATGCACAAATGGAAGAACCGGAGTTGACGCCAATTGAAAAATTGGAACAAAGAGAAGAAACAGTTGAAACTGCTGTAAAAGCGCTTCAAAAGCTAAAGGTATCAGGCTACATTCAAACTCAGTATCAGTATGCTGAAGCTGCTGCAGATGGAAATAATTTTAAATTGGCAGCTCCGGCTAACGCTTACGAAAACAGCACGATCAACGGAAAAGATTTGGAAGGATTCAGCCGCTTCGGGATTCGTCGCGGACGTTTCAAACTAACGTATGAAGAAGGTATTGCTTCCGGCGTTGCACAGATTGACATCACCGATAAAGGAATCGGCGACGGCGCTCTGGGCGATAGAGGCAGGAATGTGGTTATGTTCAAAGACCTTTATATCAATATAAAAGATCCCTGGTTTGGAACATCTTCCTTTAAAACAGGTATTTTCGACCGTCCTTTCGGACACGAAATTGCTTATTCGTCTTCCCGTCGCGAATCGCCTGAACGCGCCCGTATTATTCAGTCGCTTTTTCCAGATGAACGCGATTTGGGCGCAATGCTAACATTGCAGGCAGCCAAAACGTCTACCTGGAACATTTTGAAACTTGAAGCCGGTTTGTTTGCCGGAAACGGTATTAAACCGCAAATAGACAGTCATGCAGATTTCATCGGACGGTTGTCGGCTTCAAAAGTAATAGGAAACGATATGTCGATAAGTGGCGGAGTTTCACTTTATTATGGCGGCGTGAGGCAAATGAACGATAGTTCGTATTATATAAAAGGTAATAAATTTGTATTGGACGTAAACAAAAATAATACCGGAAAAATTGCAAAACGCCAGTACGTCGGTTTTGATATTCAATTTAGCGCTATGACAGTTGCAGGTTTAACACAGCTGAGAGGCGAATATATATTTGGAGAACATCCCGGAAATAGCTCCGGCGCATACAGTTTCAAAACTGTAGGGTTAAATAATGCGCCTGTTTTTTCCCGTAAAATTAGCGGAGGTTATGTTATATTAGTGCAGGATTTAGGGCAGACTCCTTTTAGCGCCGTCGTGAAATATGACTGGTATAATCCTAATACAGAAGTATCTGGCGACAATATCAAAGTTGACGGTTCTCTTACCGGTACGGGCGATATTGCAAGATCAAACATTGGCTTGGGACTTTTGTGGCGTATCAATTCAGCCTTGAAATTAATGGCATATTATGATATTGTTTCCAATGAAACTACAAAAAATATAAAAGACAAAGCAACCGTAAGTACAGCAAATGATTACGGATATGAGAAAGATCGCAAAGACAACGTATTTACTTTGCGCTTACAGTATAAATTCTAAACATTAATATATTAAAAATTACAAAAATGAAAAAGTTAGTTTTAACGGTAATTGTTTTAACAAGTTCATTATTAGGAGCGCAGGCTCAAAAAATTAAAGGCTCAGACACAATGTTGCCTTTATCTCAGAAAGAAGCAGAAAGTTACATGAAAGCCAATCCATCTGTAACTGTTATAGTTACAGGCGGAGGAAGCGGTGTTGGTATTTCAGCTTTGGTTGAAGGAACAACCGATATTGCACAGTCTTCCCGTAAAATTAAATTCGATGAAAAGCAGAAATTGCAGGAAGCAGGCAAAACGGTTAAGGAAGTTATTGCAGCTTATGATGCTCTGGCTGTGGTTGTTAATCCGGCTAACAAAGTTTCAAAACTTACCCGCGAACAGCTGGAGGGTATTTTTACGGGTAAAATCACCAACTGGAAAGAACTTGGTGGCGAAGATTTAAAAATCATACCCTATTCGCGCGAAACTTCTTCCGGAACGTATGAATTTTTCAAGGAACATGTTTTGAAAAACAAAAACTATGTTAACGGTATTATGAGTATGCCGGCAACTGGCGCTATAATTCAATCAGTTAGCCAGACAAAAGGCGCTATTGGATACGTAGGTTTAGCTTATGTGAATAAGGATGTGAAAGCAATCCATGTATCCAACGACGGAGGTAAAACTTATATTGAGCCTTCGGTTGCCAATGCAAAAAACAGTACGTACCCCATTGTTCGTCCATTATATTATTACTATGTTTCTTCGTCGGAAAGCAAGGTAAAACCTTATATAAACTATATTTTATCTAAAGAAGGACAGAAAATAGTTTCAGATATTGGCTTTATTACTGTTAAATAAAAGATATATCTATATATCTCCACCAAAACCACAAAAGCGGATTTCAAAGTCCGCTTTATTT
>JAIRPX010000134.1 GCA_031256775.1 Dysgonamonadaceae bacterium | reverse complement strand
GCGGCGGCAGCGCGTCGGATTCCGAAATCGGCTTCAACCTCGGCGGCGGCATAGATTACAAGCTGACCGACAAACTGATTCTCAATGCCGAACTGAAATACAAAATCGGCAACGACTGGAACAGATTGCTGCTTTCGGCAGGGCTGGTCTATAAGTTTTGACAGGAGTTCCCCCTGATTCTGAAAGCCTTCTTTGGATTTATGTCCAAGGGAGGCTTTTGCGTTTTTATCAACCCATATTATAGACCTTGCGCAGCGTACCCACACACTCTGATTTGCCCGCAGCGAACTCGCCGTCGCACAGGGGAGTATTATTCATACCGGATTGGGAAAAAATGTGCTGTTACAAAATATTACAACCTCGACTAACTGCGACAGGGCTTAACCTGTCTTCTTATTGCAAAAATTCAGGAAAATTTATTTTTTCAGTTCTGTTTTTAGCATTTCATAAATTCCCAGCCACGATTTTTGATAAAAGTTTGTAGTTTTGTATGAAAGTTGAGCAAAAACAGCAGAAGAAAAGAAAATGTCGGCGGCTTTGTCTTCGTTATATTCGAAATCAATAACAAGTTGTTCTATCACTTTCTCATCAATGTCTTCTGTATTACTCTACCGGTCCATCCATCAACAGATTATGCTCTTTTTTATCATTATCGTTACTTGAAAAAGACGCCGGACTTAATTTAATCCCCATAACCGGAAATAAAGACCTCCAAAAATGGAATGTTTCTAACGTGTTTAAAGTATAATCCAAAGTTGACACAATATAAGATGTATCGTCAACTTTCAAAGAAACTAAGGCTATTCCTTCAGGCTTTTTTAATTGCTCATACAAAACAACCTGGGCACATTTTCTGTTTTCGGGACTTTCATTGAATAGAGACCAATCTGTCCGCGAAGCAGTCAGGATTATTTCCCCTTTGGCTGTAAAATCTCCCGACAGTCCGTTTTTCAGGATATGTCTGTCACCTTTGATTTCACTAAAATATAAATCAGGTAAATCATAATATTTACCCCATTCATTTTGCCTGTTATTTTCAAGAGCAGTAGCCTTCCTGTCTGTCAATTCAATACATTCGGGAAGTATGGTATAAATCGCTGGGGTTATATTACTATCGTGCAACATGATCAATACAGTGCCACCGTTTTTCTTTACCTGATCGATCCGCTTTTCGCTACCCGTCTCATAAGTATGTGCGTCAACAATCAATAACGAAGAGGTGGATCTGGTGAAATTAATTCCTATTTTCTCCAAAAAACGGTATAGTTCGCCGTTTTTATCTCCTAAAAAAGTAGCTTCAGCATATTTATAACTTTCAATTACCGGTTTTTGAAGTAATTTTAAATCATTAAATATATCCCAAGGTGATGTATTTCCGGATAGCGCAGCTTTTAACGCATCGAACATCGGCAACGGTTTATATAGAGGCTTTTCAGGATCAAGCCCCGGATTGAAAGTCGATACGTATGGGGGTATTCTTTCAAATTGATAGCCTGGTTTGCCTTCTTCATACGCTCTACCTGCAAAAACGCCATCATCTAACCTCGGTAAACGAGAGTAGTCACTATAACCTATACCAAGATGTTCAATTCCAAACCAACATACTTCCGACGGAGAAAAATAAGCCAAATAAGGGCGTGCCATCTTTGCTACATTTTGATAAATATCAACCGCCAGCGCTTCGTTGCGCCCATAATACGATTCAAAAGCTTTATCGCCGGCAAAAGGATATAGCTGTATCGGTCTGCCGTAGTAGGTTGCACCACATTCGCCAACAATCAGCGGTTTATTCAGTCCTTTAGGGAGATCGTTTAGATTCAGACCATGCGCAAAATGTTTACTCCATACGGGAAGCCTACCTTCCATATCCCGGTCACCATCAAGTGTAACAAAATCTCTGGTTGGATCTATTTCTTTAGAGGTAAGCGCCATTGCAACCATTTTGTTATCCCATATATCAGAGACCGATTTTTCCGGCTTATTAAGTAATGCAATGGCAAACATCTCATTCCCAGCACTCCATCCGATTACCGATGGGTTATTTCTGTCACGTAAAATCAACCTGTGAAAATGCTCTTCCGAACGTTGCCATGTAATATCCTCTTCAAGGTTTAAACGAATTGAGCTGCCAAATAATGCTGTTTCATCAAGTACCATTAATCCCATTTCATCAGCCAGGTCACAATAAACTCTTGGCCATGGTTGTGCATGGGGACGAACTGCATTTCCTCCGAAATCTTTAATCATAGTGTACCATGCCCAAGCAAACCGGCGGGAACAAACATAAGGTCCGAAGGGATGCTGAATATCCCCGAAACATTGTATTTTAGTCCCATTAAGATGAAATTCATTGTTTATGATTTTAAATTGACGCCATCCGAACCGGGTCGCTTTACAATCGTAAGTTTGTTTACCGCTCTTTACATCCAACAAGAAAGTATATAAATTAGGAAAATCGGGCGACCATGTATCTAATTTGTTATCAACTTTTGTTTTCAGGTTTATTGTCTTTGTTTCTTCCGGTTTAAGTTCAACTGCCTGTGATGTTATCTTTAAAGCAGGAATGTTTTCCAGTTCCCATGAGATTTCAGGAGCAAGTAGCGGGTCTTTAGACTGATTATTATTAATCCATTTACGGACATCGCCTTCTAAAACTATCTTCTGTTTTTTCCCTGAGTTATTTGCAACAGTTACTTCGAAATCCAGTTCGTTCTTGTCGAGCCATGGCTTTACAAAAACATCCGAAACCCTGACTTCCGGCAATCCTAATAAATATACATCCTGCCAGATTCCAATAAGGTCATCCGTATTGGAACCGGTAGGGTAGACTGCGCCGAACTTATCGTAGAGAGGATGACGTTTATCAAACAATTTGCTATGTCTCAAACCAAGTTGTATCTCCGTGTTTTCTCCGAATTTAACATGATCTGTAATATCCACCTCAAAGGGCAGGTATGAATCGAAATTTGTATATACTTCCCTGCCGTTAATATAAACAACACATTCTCCTGCAACAGCTTCAAAATGCAAAACTATTCGTTTTGTTTTCCATTCGGGGGGGACTGTCACGTTTTTACGCAACCATCCCATACGGGCGTCTTTCCAGTATTTCGGATAACTGGGATAGTAAACAGAACTGGGGGCGTAAGGAGAATTGGTTCCTTCTCCTACGTCTTGTCCTGCCCCCCAATTATTGACGTTAATTGGCGAGGGGATTTTAATTGGGGTTTTATCCCATTTTGTATCTATTGCCTTTGATAGTATAGGCGCAATACCATTTCCTTCTTCCCAGTCGATAGGAACGTTCATAATCTGAACATCCCAATAGCCATTCAGACAGACTTCTTCCCTGAATTTTTTTTCATATTTGTTTACTAATCCTTCAGAAGGTGAAAACTCTCGTTGAAACAAAATCTGCCCATCAACATGTGGATGGCAAAGAAAAAAGAACAGAAGAAATGAAAATAATTTTGTTGCGTGTATATTCATTTGTAAATGAGTAAATGAGTAAAGAGTAAACGAGTAAACGAGTAGATAGTGAAAGAAGTAAACGAGTAAACAAAAGGTACGTTTTTTCGACGTTCTGGCAAAATCTATTGCATAGCCTATATTTCTGTGATAAGTTCTTTCAATTTTTTGGAAAATATTTCACTGTTATGCGTTGATATGTAATGAATATATTCCATACTTGCTTCCATTCTGGGAGTCAAAACAGAGTCGAGCAGCAAGTGTTATATTCCATTTCTAATTTCAATGCGTTCATATAAAGCGCCATGTCTTTTTTTTCGCTGCGCGTAGTCAGCCAGCTTTGCACCCAAAGCGTTACAGCTATACCGGCTACTACAATAGAGAAGTCGCGCAAATAATTGCCAATTTTTTTAGCGGGAATTTTCAGTTTGAATTTTTCCATCTTTTGTAAGTTTATTTTTTGCCTTTACCTTGATTTTTGTCACAAAGATACAACATTTACAATAAATCAAGCATAATATATTTCATAAAGCCGTTAAAATAACATTCTTACATCAGATTTTGCGGGTAATGAAAAACGGTTAATATCCGCATAAAATTACTTATAATTGCCATTACAAAAAAAAAGTATGCGATTTGTAGTTGAAAATTCATTTCAATTCATTATTTTTGCGCAGGAATAAAAAAGCATAAAATTAAATATTTTATTAGATGAAAACTCTTGAACAAATTTTAGCAAAAAAGCTGTTGCAGATTAAAGCGGTTAAGTTACAGCCTGCTAACCCATTTGTATGGGCGTCAGGCTGGCAGTCTCCTATCTATTGCGATAACAGGAAAACGCTTTCCTATCCAGGTATTCGCAATTTTATCAAACTGGAATTAGCGCGTATAATTATGGAAAAATACGACGATGTAACAACTATTGCCGGTGTTGCAACAGGCGCTATCGCACAGGGAGCTATGGTGGCAGAAGAGCTTAACTTGCCGTTTGTTTATATCCGTGCAACACCAAAAGATCATGGTTTGGAAAACCTGATTGAAGGCGATTTAAAACCCGGCTCAAAGGTAGTTGTCATTGAAGACTTGATTTCTACGGGTGGAAGCAGCCTGAAAGCTGTTGAAGCAATACGTAATGCAGGTTGCCATGTTACGGGAATGGTTGCTATTTTCACTTATGGATTTCCGGTTGCCGAAGAAAAATTCACGGAATTAAAGGTGAAATTAACTACTCTCTGCAATTATGACGCAATACTTGATGAAGCGTTGAAAATCAATTATATCAGCGAATCGGAAATACGGACATTGCAGGAATGGCGGAAAAATCCGTCCAAATGGAACCCAAAATAAATATAAAAAAATATGACTGAATTTGTTAGTGAAATAAAAACTGTATATTATTCTCAGGAAACAATATACAGGGTTCTTTCCAATATGTCCAATCTTGAAAAGGTGAGGGACAAAATCCCGTCCGATAAAATCAAAGATTTAAGTTTTGACGAGGATTCCTGTTCTTTTTCTATAGATCCTGTTGGGAAATTGCGTTTTATGATTATTGAACGCGAGCCATACAAAACTGTCAAATTGACAGCCGACAAGGCGCCAATAGATGTCTATATGTGGATTCAACTGAAAGAAACACAGGAAAATGAGACAAAGATGAAACTCACTGTTAAAGCTCAATTGAATCCTTTTTTAAAACCAATGTTATCCAAACCGTTACAGGAAGGTATTAATAAAATTGCCGATATTCTGGCAAAAATACCTTACGGTGATTAATTAGGAATTAAGAATTGGCTGGACTCTCCTGCAAAACCCTGTGTTTTGCAAGAGGGCGCGTAGCGCCAGTATCTTTGTAGCCATGTGCGTAAGCGCACGGTAAAGATGTACGGAATATAAACAGAGCTGCGTAGCTGCGATACCTTAATTTTTATTCATTTCATGTTTATGAATTATACTTTACGGTTTAATTTTGTTGCACAAAATTAAACCTTAAAGTATAATAACTTAAAAACAAGCGCGAAAGCTGCGCCAGCTAATTCATAATTCCTAATTTCTAATTCTTAATTGGTATTCTTTTTTGGGTTCGTCAAGAGAAGTTTGAGTAATCAAAAGCAATTGATACCTGTCGCTTATGAGCGATAAGTTTGCATGTTTAAACCATTTAAAAAATGTATGATCTTTAATTTTTACTGTTCTAAAATTGCACGAATCCATTTTAGCTGCCAAATTTTTTGAATATGAAGACAATGTATTCATAAATAAAAATATTAATAAGTTACTTTTCATTTGTTGCTACAAATATAGACTCTTATTTTGAACATACAAAAATATTTGTGCTTAAAAATGACAATCTTAGTCAAAACTTAACTTTTTGGAATAAAATGACATTGTTTCGTAACAATTTTGGATATATTCGATTATTCTATACGTTCATCAGCTCTTCTTACTGTACGACTTCGACACCCTGTAAATAAAATTGCTAATGCAGTAATTATAAAAATTATATACCTATCCATAATGTATAATTTTTATATTTATTTTACTGAAAATCAAAGTAATACAAGTATTAATTACCTTATTTCTTGATTAATTACCATTAAATGGAAATTATAAGTATTATTGGGATTTATTTCTGATAATAATTTAATTTATAGGTATTTAAGCTTAAAATTTTTGCAAGTGTTTGAGATAGCGGAGAAACGTAGTGCAAAGCGTGTTGTTATGTATCGGAAACTAAAAACTATTTGCTTTCGCGCTTTCCTGCCATCACACTTGTTCATCGTCATTCCTTGAAATATTCAAGTTGGATACAACTATAAAATAGGGGTGTGGATAATTCAGAAAATCTAATGCGAATTATTGAAATATTTTGCTTTTTTATTTATCGGTAGCAGAATATTCTGTATATTTGTCCGAAATTTTTATCTATTTATTTACGGTATTATGAAAAATTTAGTTACTTTATTCATTGTTTTGTCAGTTTGTGCGACTGTTAAAGGACAGATACGCATGAGGGTAAATGGTAATAACGACGGGAACGACAGCGCCCGCGTGATTCTAAAAGTTTCTGAAGGTCTTTCAGGCTATCAGATGTTGTTAGACGCCGATGCAAATACTTATAACACAGTAGGCGCTCCGGTGTTTATTTTGTCGTATCGGCATTTTGAATACAAAATACCGGTAAACGCCGACCGCAACCCCTCAACAAACAACAAGATAGTTAATGGTTCCGGCGGTGTTAACATACCGGCTGGCGTTTACGACTATTTTATTACAAAACCTTCTCCAAATTCAAATCCGCTTCTGAACCGAATAGAATGTGAGAGCGGAAGCTATTCTGCAACTCGCGGACACAATTTTGTTTTTGAAGCCGGAAAGACATACCTCTTTACCGTTTTTCCTGACGGTTTTGTCATTTGTGATATACGACCGGCGGACGTTCCTTCCGAACCTTCCGGTCTTACGGTTACTTCTTCGACGTCGGGAGCATCCAAATGTACGCTTAACTGGAAAAATCCCGATTCAACTGCCGGAGAAAATCCTTTGCCTGACCTGACTTCCGTAACTATTTTACGCGACAGCAAGGTGGTTGATCTAATATCCGGTACGTCGCCTGGCGTCAATGTTGCATGGACAGACGAAAATCCTGTAAAAAAGGAACATACATATAGTGTTTATGCGAAAAATAATGCAGGCGCCGGTTTTTCCATTTCTAAAATGGTTGCAATGGACACGGTTATTTTCCATCCTGCTGTAAATAAGGATGCTGCCATTATTGCAATAACCAATCCTGTGAATGGTATGAACCTTTCAGATACAGAAACGGTTACAGTAATCGTTAAAAATAAGGGATTGCAGGCAATTTCCAACATTCCGCTAAGTTTTGATATTGACGGGCAGCCTGTTGGCAGTGGAATATGTACTGCCTCAATTCCTGCGGGTGGAGAAGTTGCTTTTCCTTTTTCACAGAAAGCCAATCTGTCTGATGCACGCTCGTCATACATCATCAAAGCTCGTACCGTTTTAAACGGCGACGAGAATCCTGATAATGATGTATTCATCACACAAATAGATAATTATGGCGATTGCCATATAGACGCTCCCTGTTTTCTGGGTTTTGAAGATGATATGGAATTTAACTGCTGGAGCAGTTACAACGATAGCGAAAACAGTTATTGGAAACGGATTAATAAACTGACTTCTGCCGAGCCTGTCCGTTCAGGACAAAGTGC
>JAIRPX010000086.1 GCA_031256775.1 Dysgonamonadaceae bacterium | reverse complement strand
AAAGCAGATTAGCATCTACGGAGTGCAGGGCAACCTTGTCAGACAAGCAATTCCGAATGTACTTTCGGTAAATGTTTCACTTGCGGGAGTTTCTGCGGGTGTGTATATCGTTCGGGTTGCGACCGCGAGCGGATTACAAAGTGAAAAAATAATAATTAGTCAATAAAATTTTCAAAAAATGAAAAAAGCAGTATTTTTAACAGTTTCGTTCCTGCTTACGACAGGAATAATCTCCTTCGGGCAAAGCAGAGTGATGGACATTTACAGTGGCGGCTCTATCAAGCAAACAATGGATGCAGCCATTGTTGACAGTATCAAGTTCAGAACGTTTGGCGAAAGCACGGCATCTGCAACTTACACCGCAGGCGTAGTCAACTTTGATATGATTGGCGTACAGGGCGGCACAATGAAATTGAACGGCACAAATGTTACTTTGAGCAGTTTTGCGATTGGAAAAACCGAAGTAACACAGGGTTTGTGGCTTGCGGTAATGGGCAGTTGGCCATCATCTAGTTACCAGCCAGGTTCATATGGTAGTGGGTTTGACTATCCTGCCTATTACGTTTCGTGGAACGACATTGTCGGCACGAGTACAAAAGTAGGTTATACCATTAATGGCGTTGAATACAAGACAGACGGCTTTTGTTACAAATTGAGCAAACTTGTTGATGAAAATTTGAGCAAAAAGTTCATTCTTCCAACCGAAGCACAATGGGAATACGCCGCCCGTGGAGGACAGCAAACACACGGCTATACTTATAGCGGCAGTAATTATGCTGGAGATGTGTCTTGGAATTCATCAAACAGCAATAATACCACCCACCTTGTAGCAAGTAAAGATTCTAATGAACTTGGCATTTATGATATGAGCGGCAATGTTTGGGAATGGTGCAGTGACTGGTATTCGTCAGCATATCCTTTCGGTACAAATAATCCAGTTGGTGCTGCAAGTGGCTCCTCCCGCGTGATTCGTGGCGGCAGTTGGTACTATGTCGCTTCCATGTGCACGGTGTCGTATCGTTTCGACAATACACCGTCGTATCGCGACTACAATCGGGGTTTCCGTTTAGCTTTAGTTCCGTAGTTCAAAAAGAGGCAGAATGAGAAAGATAGGGGTGCAAATATTTGCAGCGCAATGGAAGTAAAAACCATTTCAAAACACGGGCGAGTTTGAAAAGCCATACGAGTAGAGGTAACAGTGCAAAGTCCAAATTCTGTCCGCCTGCAAGGACGGCAACCAGCGAAACGGCTGCCGTCCTGCGGTGTTCAGGCAGGGGATGCATGGACGGGCGAGGGAATAGACTGAGTTTTAAGTTCGCTCATTTTAATAATATAAACTAATTTTTATACTTGTAATTAATCAATAAAAATAACGGATATGAAAATGATTTTGTTAATTGATACTTCGTTAAGATATAAAATTTAAGAAAAAGACGCCTGAAATATCTTCATTTACGTTTATAACCTGTACGTTGGTTATCGGTTTTGTATCATAATGTAAACCGACAAAATTTTCTTCGTCAGCTATCATATTTTTTCTTTTTTATCTTCTATACAAAATCTATATTTTTTTTCATTTAATCTATTTTATTTTGTTGTATACAAACAACTTACAATAGCTCTTTTAAATAATTTTCTATATTTGAATTATATAATTACCACTTAACATTTAAGGAAATTAAATTTGCATCATTCAAATATTCAATAAATTTTTTGTTTATGTATAATTTTAAAATTCGAAGTATCATGAAAAAAATTACTTTTTTATTTGCAGCTTTAATGCTAATTGTAGCTAACAATGTAAAGGCCGATTCAGACATTCCTGCCAATACATATCCGAGCGGCGATGGTATATTGCACTATGTAATGTACGACTGTTCTACAGAACAAATTATTCAAACGTTACCGGAAGTCGACCAAACATTCACATTGGCAATTGACATTACGGGACATGCGGGTTTATTAAGTTTTATTAACGACTGGTCATTAACTTCGCCCGGCCAAAAAAGTATTGCGATGCACTTGTGGGCAGGAGATGATAGCGGCAAAGCTTGCGATGTACGTCTAATGCACATTAAGGGTAATATTTACGGCGCTACTATTAATTTAAAATATCTGGTAGGTAACGCTCAAGCTAATCCCGTATTTCCCGCAGATTTTTTGGCTGCTTACGAAACACCTGGAACTGCATTTTATTTTCATGCTATTGTTTTAGGTTTCGGTTATGGAGAAGCTGGTGAGGGTCTTGACTGGTGGAATCCGGGTGCACACGGCACAGGCGGTTTTGGTTTGCTTCACGTAGGAACAGCACCTTATACAGGCGCTTATGCCTCCGACAAGGAATTTTACGGCGACGATGACACAAACAATCCTTACATTTTCTATCAAGGAGCATCTGCCGGACTTGCTGCGCCTTGTACAGTTATAGAAACCGGTATCACGTCTGTAAGCGTTGATTCACCCATAGTCAATCATGAATATTACAACCTGCAAGGCGCAAAACTTTCCCGCCAACCTGAAAGCGGCTTGTTTATCGATAAAGCGATTAAAGCTAACGGAACATCCTCTGCCACAAAAATATCGAAATTGGTAAAATAATTGTTTTAAGTTGTATGACAAAAGAAAAGCGAGGCTTGGAAACTTCGCTTTTTCTTTTTAGCTTGTTAAATCTTACAATATAATTGATATGAAAAACAAAAAAATCATTCTTTTCTTTGCATGGTTGGTTTTGTACTGTTTTTTGGCTGTTAACAGTCATGCGCAGGAAAGCAAAACAATACGGGGTACGATTACGGACAACAACGGCGAAGCCATTATCGGGGCGTCTGTTACAGTAGCAGGAACAGCGCACGGAACGGTAAGTGACCTCAATGGCAATTTCGAACTGTCTGTTCCTATGGGAAGTACATTCACGGTTTCCTATGTTGGATTTAAATTGTATCAGGAAAAAATAACGACTGCAAAAACGATTTACCCTGTTACCTTACAGGAAGATTTAAAAGTACTGGATGAAATAGTCATAGTGGGTTATGGTACACAAAAGCGTTCCGAACTCACAGGGGCGATCGCTTCTATCCGTACAAGCGAAATCAAAGATTTCTCAGCCAAAAGTTTAAGCGAAGCTATCGGTGGTTTGGCAGCCGGCGTCATGGTTACTAAAAGTGAAGGATCTCCGGGCAGTTCGGCAGATATTATTATTCGCGGCGCAGGCTCTACCAACGGAATGAAACCTCTGTACATAGTAGATGGCATAGCGCAAGGTGCAGGTTTTGAATTTAACATGCGCGATGTGGAAAATATCGAAATTCTGAAAGACGCCGGTTCGGCAGCCATCTACGGATCAAAAGCGGCAGGAGGCGTTATTCTTATTACTACCAAGCATGGAAAAATCGGCGAAAAAACCCGCATCGACGCCAATGCCCGTTATGGATTGCGCAACATTACGACTCGAATAAAAATGCTCAACCGTGACGATTTTTTCCGAGCCAAAGATATGATTAGTGAAACGCCGGGTGCATTGCTGGGGTCACTCGGCATAAGCGATGTAAGTGAACTACCCGACGTAGACTGGATGGATTTGTTGTACAATACCGGCACCGAACAAGAATACAACGTAGCAATGTCCGGCTCGTCCGAAAAAACAAGTTTTTACCTGTCTGCCGGATATTATAGCGAAAAAGGCACATATATTGATACAAAAGCCGAACGTTTTACGTTTCGCACCAATATAGAACATCAATTCAACAAGCACGTAACGATCGGTGAAACACTCTACGGTATTATCGGTAAAACAAACCCTTCGCGCAGCGGTGACGGACTTACCAATGTACTGCCATTTCGTACTTTACCTTTTATGGAAGCATTCGATTCGGAACAATCCAACGGCTGGGCGCAAACTCCCGCCATTTTAAACGGACCTAATCTTTATGCCCGCGAATATATCTACCACGCCAATCAAAACAACGGTTATACACTCCGCACACAGGCATATACGAGTATCGACTTCATGAAGGGCTTGAATTTGCGCATTACCGGCGCAGGTGAATTTTACGGTTTTTCCAATCAATATTTTACGGAAAAAGCCAACTTGGGTGCAGGATTGAATTTAGACGAGATGTCGGCAGGTGCAGGCACTTCACGTGCTTTGACTTTCAATGCCGTATTGACTTACGATAAAAAAATAAAAAAACATGACCTGAAGGTAATGCTCGGCACGGAATCTTCCCGCTATGACGGATACAATATTTGGGCAACAGCTTACGAATTTCCTGTACAGGCAGCCGAATCCATGCAGCTTTCCGGCAATGTAAATAAAAAAGCGGGAGACAACATAGATATCGACCGTAGTTTGTCGTTTTTCGGACGTGTCAATTACTCTTATTTGGGCAAATACCTGCTAACAGCCAACTTCCGCCGCGACGGATCTGTTCGTTTCGGCCCGAATAACCGATGGGGAAATTTTCCTTCGATCAATGCAGGTTGGCGCATAAGCGAGGAAAATTTTATTAAAGATAGACCGGACTGGTTTTCCAATGCTAAAATCCGTGCAAGCTGGGGATTGCTGGGTAATGAGAATAATATCCCGCTTTTTGCATGGAAATCTTACTACAAAAACAATGCCTTTAATACAAACGAAGGGTACACGATGGTAGGCGTTCCTAATGGCGACATCAAATGGGAAGAAGTTAATCAAACTGACATAGGCCTTGATTTGAATTTTTTCAAAAACCGTTTGAACATTACCTACGACTATTATAACCGTCAAACCAGCGACATGTTGTTTCAGGTTTCTGTTCCTTCCACAGGCGGAATTTCACAATATTTTATGACAGGCGAATTTAAAACCGCACAAATGTGGGTTAATGCCGGATTTGTCGAAAACCGGGGACACGAACTGTCTGTATTGTGGACCGACAATGCAGGCGATTTTAAATATAACATCGGTGCTAACGCTTCTTTCAATTCCAATACAATCAAGGACATTCCCGACGAAATTGGTTATATCGAGGGAAGTAACGGCTCGCAAATTCTGGCCCGCACTACAAACGGAAATCCGATGAGCTTGTTCTACGGGCGCAAAGTAGTCGGCATTTTTCAAACGCAGGAACAAGTGAATGAATATAATCAAAAAGCTATTGATGCCAATCGCCCTGCCGGATACTATCAACAGGCCAATACGGGAGTCGGCGACCTGATTTTTGCCGACATTGACGAAAACGGATGGATAGACGACGCCGATCAAACCTACATCGGAAATCCTTGGCCTAAAATAACTTACGGCTTTAATGCTTCGCTGGAATACAAAGGCTTTGATCTGAATATTTTGTTTCAAGGCGCTTTGGGATTCGATCTTTTCAATGCTGTACGGCCTTACACGCAAATTTTTGCAAGCGACGGCAATACGACTTACGATATTTTCAATGTATCGTTCATGGGCGATAACGGATTGACCGACGTGCCGCGCTGTGGATTTTTCGGAGCCGACGGTAAATGGCAATCGGATATGAATACAAACAAAAACTATTTTTCAGGCAATGAACAGATTTCGGCCAATTCTTATTTTGTCGAAAAGGGTAATTATTTGAAATTGAAAAATTTGGTTTTGGGTTATTCTATTCCTGAAAAATGGTCTAAAAAACTGAGTATCGAAAAAGCCCGCGTTTATATGAGCGCACAAAATATATTCACATTGACAAAATACAGGGGTATTGATCCCGAAATCGACGGGTTGCCTACGGCGCGAGGTTTAGACAGCATCAATCGGTACTTGCCGTCGCGTTTGGTTTCATTCGGCATCGACCTTATTTTCTAATTATTTACAATAAATTAATATACCATAATGTATGAAAAACTTAATAATACATACAAGTATAATTGCGTTAGCGTTTGGTTTGTTGATATCGTGTGAAGATTTTTTAAATCCCGAACAAAAAAACGCAATTTCTCCCGATAACTTTCCGACAAGCATCGAACAAGTACAATTGCAAATAGACGCCTGCAATTTGGGCATCCGTTCTGTTGGATTGTACGCTTTTTACTGGCATCCGATGATAATTTATCTGCTCGACCATACTTCCGACACGTATGGCTCATATGATGAGCGAGGCAGTTCGATGCGAAATTACACCGACATAGATAACCGTTACATTACGCAACTTTGGATGGATGTTTTCAAAAACGTAACACTTGCCAATACCGCTTTGCAGGGCATCGAAAATTACCGCGACAAGTATACTATGCCTTCGGAAAAAGAACCCGGCGGTATATTGGATTACCTTGAAGGACAAGCGCTTTTCGACCGCGCTCTCGCTTACTGGCACGGACAAATTTTCTGCGAAGTCAATCTCGACGGGTTGGGATTGCCGATAATAGACAAACTTCCTTCGGGCTATACCGAAATGAAAGCGGAACGAAAAACTACCCGCGAAACATACGATTTTATGATTAATGATTTCACTCGTGCAGCCGAATTGTTGAACGGAAATAACACCGATAAAAAAGTTCCTACCGAATGGGCGGCAAAAGCTATGCTGGCAAAGTCGCTGATGCAGGCAGGTAAAATATCGGAAGCCGTTCCCGTATTGAAAAATATTATTGAAAAGAGCGGAAAAAGTTTAGTTCCTTTTAACACATACGAAAAAATGTGGTACGGCGACCCTGCCAATGAATTTAATGCCGAATCACTGTATGAACTCGACCAGACAACAAACTTAACGCAAAACGGCCCCTGGGGAGGCTATACTTCGGGCAATGGAATGACAATGGTATTTGCGCCGTGGTCGATGAATCTGAATATTCGCTTCCGCAATGGAAATGAAAACAAACCCGAAAACAATCCGCTATTGCAGCCGTACGACATAAACACATCAATGATGGGCGGCTGGGGAAATAATTACATACACGACGCCAACATCCGTCGTTTTGGATATAGCGGAATGCCAACGCCGCGACGCACTTTCAACCCCAACTACGACTTCAGCTCCTCACGCTCGCTCGACAATTATCCCTATATGTTCGCCGATTACAATTTATTGGCACAAAACCTGAAAGATTCGGTCGATAAATACAATTACTATCTGAATCCAAATTATCGTCAAGAATGTTTGAGTTTGAAAAACGATAAAAATCAGGTTGATCCGCGTTTGATGATTTGTACGGGACAACCGCTAGTTGATATTTTTATCGCCGACGACGGCAAACAAACCTACTACGACAAATCGGGCGAACTGAACAATCACCCTGAAGTACTTGGATTTGAACACCGCAAGTATACCAATACACAAGGCACGGAAGCGAAAATTAATTACAGCAGCGCGGCAAATATTTATATAGCACGTTTAGCCGATATTTACTTGCTGTATGCCGAAGCTATTAAAGACAGCGACCCAATTACGGCTTTGGAATACATCAATAAAGTACACCGCCGCGCTTATGGTTATGACTCGAACGATAAAGATTGTCCGTATGACTACACAAGTCTGACCAACCGTACAAAAACCATTGATCCGATCGATCATTTGGCCAACGATGTGCTAAAATACGAACGCTGGGCCGAGCTATTTGCCGAAGGAAGTTGGTGGTTCGATATTCGCCGGTGGAAAATCGGAAAACAGGAAGCGGATTATTACAAAACTACGCGCGTGGGCGATATTCTATTTTTGGGCGATGATTATTATGTGCAACCCGTTCCGAAAATCGAACTGGAACGTAACCCCAACCTGAAACAGTCGGGAAGTTATTCAAATGTAAGATAAAAAAATATTAAAACAACAATGAAATGAAAAAAATATTATTTTTATTGTTAATTTTTTGTTTTTCAGCATGTTATAAAAACAATAAAAAACAAATACTATCATCTCCCGACGGAAAAACAGAAATTTGCTTTGCCTTGTCAAACGGAAAACCGTCTTATTCAGTTAAAAAAGCGGGAAAAGCCATTCTCAATCCTTCTCAATTGGGCTTTGTGTTAACAAACGATGATTCGCTTGATGCCGATTTTGAGATTATTAGCATAAAAACAGATTCAAAAGACGAAACTTGGCAACAACCATGGGGTGAAGAAATCGAAGTTCGTAATCATTACAATGAAATGAAAATTGAATTGCAGGAAAAAAATGAAAAAAAACGTTTAATAAATATCGTTTTCCGTGCTTTTGACGACGGCATTGGTTTCCGTTATGAATTTCCCGAACAGGAGAACCTGAAAAATTTCGAAATTGCCGACGAACTTACTAACTTTGCGCTTGCACAAAACGATTCCGCATGGTCTATTCCGGCCTACAAAGGCGAATATTATGAAATTTTATGGAAGAAAAATCCGGTCAATACTTTGGATACGGTAGTTACACCGTTAACAATCGAAACTTCCGACGGCAAATACATAGCCATTCATGAAGCAAACTTGACCGATTATGCAAAAATGAATCTTTATCCTTCCGGAGAAAGCACCCTGAAAGTAGATTTAACTCCTTGGTCAAACGGTATAAAAGTCTATGCGCAAACGCCATTTGTCTCGCCATGGCGTACCATCATTTTGGCAGACGACTTGAACCGGCTTGTCAATGCGCGGATTATGCTCAACCTGAACGAACCGTCGAAAATCAAAAATACTTCATGGATTAAACCCGCTAAATATACAGGTATTTGGTGGGGAATGCACAAGGAAAAATATACTTGGGCACAAGGGCCTAAACATGGCGCTACAACGAAAAACACAAAAGCATACATCGACTTTGCAGCAGCGCATCATCTTTCCGGAGTACTGGTCGAAGGCTGGAATTACGGGTGGGACGGCGATTGGGTGGCTAACGGAAACCTGTTTAGTTTTACAAAACCTTACCCTGATTTTAATATAGATGAAATCGCAAAATATGCGGCAACAAAAGGCGTGGACATTATCGGACATAACGAAACCGGCGGCGCAACCGTCAACTACGAAAATCAGTTGGATAGCGCATTCCTGTTTCTTACCCATCACAATATCCATACAGTTAAAACCGGATACGTCAATCAATTATTAGATAAAAAAGAACGCCATAGCAGTCAGTACGCAGTCCGTCATTTTCGTAAAGTAATCGAAACAGCAGCAAAATACCAGCTTGTGGTGGACAACCATGAGCCGGTGATGCCCACAGGCCTACAACGCACTTATCCCAATTTGATGACACAGGAAGCCGTTCGCGGTCAGGAATATGACGCATGGTCGCGTGACGGAGGAAATCCACCTGAACATACGACCATCGTACCATTCACACGCGGATTAGCCGGACCGATGGATTTTACTTTCGGCACTTTCGATTTTAGCAATCCTGTATATCCGCAAACGCGGGTACAAACCACGATTGCCAAACAATTAGCATTGTATGTAGTGATTTACAGCCCTTTGCAAATGGCGTCCGACTTGCCGGAAAATTACGAAAATAAACCGGCTTTCGAATTTATCGAAAAAGTCCCTACCGACTGGGCTAAAACAATCATCAAAGACGGAAAAATCGGCGATTACATAGTAACTGTCCGCAAGGACAAATATTCCGGTGATTGGTTTCTGGGCGCTATTACCGACGAAAACGCCCGCAGCCTGAAAGTAGATTTGTCATTTTTGGATAAAAACAAATCTTACAAAGCAAAAATCTTTCAAGACGCCTCCGATAGTGATTGGAAAATGAATCCGTATCCGATGATAATTGAAGAACAGGAAATAACTTCCGAAGCGACGATAAATTTATATTTGGCGCCAGGTGGCGGAACGGCAATTTGGATAAAAGAATTATAAAATTTAACAAAAGCCAAATATTTTCTTTGTTATTAGTCAAAAATAGAAATAAATACAAAACATCCAAAGAATATCTAAATAATTTTTTTATTCGGAAAAAAAATTATTTCTTTGTGTGATAATTAAGGGAACGGAGGATTGATCATCCTCCATAGCTAACTTTAACCAAAGCTTACAAATTAACATTAAAAACGTATAGAAGTGATTTCTGTACGTTTTCTGCTTTTAGATGGTTCTCGTACTATACATCAACTCTGACACATATCTTTTCCGGTTGCAATTGGCATGCATCAGAAACAATAAAATATTAATCATAGTAGATACAAGATATTCCATTTTTCAAAAAAATGGAATATCTAAAAGAATTTTTCGTACTTTTGCATCTTCAATATCTCAATTCTAACAAATATGTTTGAAAATTTAAGCGACAGACTGGAACGGTCATTCAAATTATTGAAAGGTGAAGGGAAAATCACCGAAATCAATGTAGCCGAAACATTGAAAGATGTTCGCAAAGCCCTATTGGATGCAGACGTTAATTATAAAGTGGCAAAAACATTTACCGATACGGTTAAGGAAAAATCATTGGGACAAAATGTACTTACAGCCGTAAAACCGGGAGAATTAATGGTAAAAATAGTCCACGACGAGCTGACGGCATTAATGGGAAACGAAGCTGCCGAACTGAATTTGGTTAATAAACCGGCAATTATTTTAATGGCCGGCTTGCAAGGTTCCGGGAAAACAACATTTTCCGGAAAATTAGCCAAAATGCTAAAAGAAAAAAAATATAAAAAACCTCTTTTGGCAGCTTGTGACGTTTATCGTCCTGCGGCTATCGATCAACTAAAAGTTTTAGGATCGCAAATAGAAGTAGAGGTCTATTCGGAGCCGGAAAATAAAAATCCCGTTCAAATAGCTCTCAATGCCATCAAGCAAGCTGTTCAATTCGGAAAAGATGTTGTCATCATAGATACGGCAGGCCGTTTGGCTATCGACGAACAAATGATGACCGAAATAGCATCAATTAAACAAGCCGTTCATCCGGACGAAGTCTTGTTTGTTGTAGATTCAATGACAGGTCAAGACGCCGTAAATACCGCCAAAGAATTTAATGATCGCTTAGATTTTAACGGCGTAGTACTGACAAAATTAGATGGCGATACACGCGGAGGAGCCGCCCTTTCTATTCGAACCGTAGTAAATAAACCTATCAAGTTTGTAAGCATGGGCGAAAAAATGGATGCCATCGATCCGTTTTATCCTAAACGTATGGCAGACCGTATTTTAGGTATGGGAGACATTGTTTCGCTAGTAGAAAAAGCCCAAGAACAGTATGACGAAGAAGAAGCTCGGCGGTTGCAAAAGAAAATTGCCAAAAACCAATTCGACTTTAACGATTTTCTATCGCAAATAGCTCAAATAAAAAAGATGGGACGCTTGAAAGATTTGGCCTCCATGATTCCGGGCATGGGAAAAATGATAAAAGATATAGATATAGAAGACGATGCATTCAAATATATTGAAGCCATTGTTTTATCTATGACTCCGGACGAAAGAACCCATCCGGAAATATTGAACGGAAACCGCAAGGCCCGTATTGCTAAAGGAAGCGGAACCAGTGTTACGGAAGTAAATAAATTATTAAAACAGTTCGACGAAACCCGTAAGTTAATGAAACTAATGACTACTCAAGGAATGGCGGGAAAAGGAAAATTGGGAAAAGGTGGTTTTTCAAAAAAGAAAAAAAGATAAATACGTATACATAAGCATGTTATGATAATAATTGATGGAAAAGCTATTGCTATTCAGATAAAAAAGGAAATCGTCGGCGAAGTAAACCGGATTGTAGCGGAAGGAGGTAAAAGACCTCATCTGGCAGCTATTTTGGTAGGTCACGACGGCGGCAGCGAAACCTATGTTGCCGGTAAAGTGAAAACTTGTGAAGAAGTGGGATTCAAATCTTCCTTGATTCGTTGCGAAAACAATATAACGGAAACAGAATTACTAAATCATGTAATCGAATTAAACAACAATCCCGATATAGACGGTTTTATTGTTCAACTACCGCTTCCCAAACACATTTCTGAACAAAAGATAATTGAAGCGATTGATTATCAAAAAGATGTAGATGGATTTCATCCTGTTAACGTAGGAAGAATGTCGATAGGTTTGCCCTGTTTTGTATCAGCCACCCCCGCCGGTATTCTTGAGCTGTTGAAACGATACAATATTGAAACATCCGGTAAACATTGTGTAATATTAGGCCGCAGTAATATTGTAGGAAAACCAATATCCACTTTGCTGATGCAAAAAGCATATCCGGGCGATTGTACGGTAACCGTTTGCCACAGCCGGACAAAAGACATCAAGAATTACTGTTTGAATGCCGACATAATCATTGCCGCTATAGGCGTTCCGGAGTTTTTAAGAGGAAATATGGTACGGGAAGGAGCAATTGTTATTGATGTGGGAACAACCCGTATTCCTTCGTCTGAAACTCGATCAGGATTCCAATTAAAGGGCGATGTCGCTTTTGAAGAAGTGGCGCCCAAATGTTCTTTCATTACACCTGTTCCCGGCGGAGTTGGCCCGATGACGATTATTTCTTTAATGAAAAATACTTTACTGGCTGCTAAAAAAACGATTTATTAAAAATATCTCATTGTATTCACGGCAATGAAACAAGAATGCCGAAAACGATGACATCCAATTGTAACCCTGTTATCTAATCTTTAAAAATATATTATAATGATTTTTTTTCGAACGAAGTCAATCAACATTCGCAAAAAGAACACTTTTTCGAAAGGGTACTGTCTACTTTTTTTCATGTTTTATTTGCCTGCATGCTACCATCCTACAAGTGTATTGGAAGCACAACAAATTACACTTCTATTTGCAGGCGACGCCATGCAACATCAATCTCAAATTGATAACGCATATAGAAACGGAATATACGATTACTCTTCTTATTTTAAATTTTTGACGGAAGAAATCTCGCAAGCTGATATTGCCGTCGTCAATCTGGAAGTCACTTTAGGAGGAAAACCATACAAGGGATACCCAATGTTCAGCGCTCCGGATGAATATGCTATCGCATTGAAAGAAGCAGGATTCAATATTTTCCTTAATGCAAATAACCACATATTGGACCGTTTTTCCAAAGGACTTCACCGGACTTTAGACATACTTGATTCTTTAAATGTAAAGCACACAGGTGTTTTCAGAAACATCGAAGAACGGGAAACCCTGTATCCTCTCATTGTTGAAAAAAAAGGTGTGCGAATCGCTTTCCTTAATTATACATATGCCACGAACGGCCTCTCCCCCACCCCACCCAACCATATTAATTACATTGATAAAACACTAATACAAAAAGATATACAAAAAGCAAAAAAACAAAAAGCCGATATTATTATCGCCAATATGCACTGGGGCATTGAATACAAATTGATTCAAAACAAAAATCAAGAAGATATCGCTCGCTTTCTAATCGACGAAGGCGTTGATATTGTAATGGGAGCGCATCCACACGTAATTCAACCCTCTAAAGTGATAATAGATTCTACGGGAACCATTTCCAATGTCATTGTTTACTCGCTGGGCAATTTTGTTTCGGCCATGACTATAGATAATTCAACAGGCGGACAAATGGTAAAAATTATTCTTGACAAAAAACAGAACAAGACAAGCATACATTCTTGTAAATATATGTTGCATTACACTGAAAAGAAAAACAAGGGAAATAAAATTGATTTTTCAATTATTCCGGTATTGTCGGCCGAATCGGGTCTCATTCAATTAGATCCTGTTAATTATAAGAAAATGATGCGTTTTGCAAATAATGCAAGAGACATTTTTAGCAAGTACAACGAAAGTATAGAAGAATACGGCACAACTCGCAATTAGACACTGAACAGTATTTTTACAAAATTTCTTCACGCAAAAATTTGCCGATTAAGAACAATATTGTATCTTTGCAATCGCTAATAAAACACGGTGGTCGTAGCTCAGTTGGTTAGAGCATCAGATTGTGGTTCTGAGGGTCGTGGGTTCGAACCCCATCTTCCACCCGTATATATGTCAATTTTCTAAAAATCAGCAATTTACAACAGGCTAAAAACAACAGGGAAAATTATACTTTAAGTGTTATCTTATTTTCAAGCAGTTACAAAATAAAAGCAGACAGATATATACAATATTCACAGTTATGCAATCACTGTATTTAAGAATATTGTCGCATGAAACTTAAAATGTTTCCAACTTAAAATCCAAGTATGCATAGTTCATTTGGCCTGTTTCCTCTGTAGTTAAAGTCAAGACATGAATTCCTTTTTCAAGTTTAATTAAAGCTAAATTTTCAATCAAATACCAATGATGCCATTGCCGGGAAGCCATTTTATCGTTCTGATTAAAAGTTGAAAAAAGAGTAAGGAACGGCGTTGCCTGTTTGCCGTTGACAGACAAGGAAATTTTCCCGCCCTGATTGGAAGTATACAACAAACTCACATTGTAAATTCCCGATTGAACAACATTTACTGTATAATTTAACCATTCGCCCGGTACCGTCCAGCCTACATATAATAAATCCATCGGCGGCTGGAAGAAATTATACTCCGAATCGTCGATATTTTCTTTTGTATAAGAAATATCAACTCCTTCTTTCATTCGAAAAGTATGAAGATAAGATCCGTCATCCGGATTTAATTTTCCGCTACCTTGATTAATCGAATCCGCATCGTGATAGGCAACTCCTTCTCCTCCAAAGTCATAATAAGCACAATAAACTTTTCCGGGTATGATTTGAGCGCCACTCTGATATTTTTCGTCGTTAAACGGCAAATACTCGCTCTCTGCTTTTCCCTGCCTGTTGTCCAACGATTTTTTCTCTTTGGAACAGCCTAAAGCGATAAGTAAAAAAATAACTGTTGATAAAAATATTTTTTTCATAAAATAAGAATATTTATACAATTAACAATTGGGGCATTTATAGATAATTTTAACTAACAAATATAACACTTACTCTTGAAAGGAGCAATGTTATGATAAAAAGGGCTTACAAAACAAATTATACAATTAAATTTTATTCTTCATATAACTAAGTCATACTGTCTTTTTATTAAATGATAAGACATACAAAGTATTAAATTTCAGCTACATTCGACTGGGAACCCGAATACCCAGCAGGGAAAAACCCGTTTTAATCACTTTTCCTGCATTTTGAGAGAGAATTAATCGAAATTTTCTTTTTTCTTCATTTTCTTCCCGCAAAATAGAATAATCATGATAAAATTGATTGTATTCTTTTACCAAATCATATATATAATTAGCTATTACAGCAGGACTTAAATTATCGGAAGCTTCGTTGATAATTGCCGGAAACTCGGATAATATTTGAATAATAGCTCCTTCTTTTTCATTTACGGAAATATTCGGCGAAACAACAAGCGACTCCCACTGAATTGATTTTTCTTCTTCCGCCTTTCGCAAAACCGACCGGATGCGGGCATACGTATATTGTATAAAAGGACCTGTATTCCCGTTAAAGTCAATTGATTCGTTGGGATTGAAAATTATATTTTTTCGAGGATCAACTTTCAAAATAAAATATTTCAAGGCGCCCAAGCCAACTATTCGTGAAACCTCTTCGATTTCTTCACTGGAATATCCATCTAGCTTCCCCAGATTTTCTGAAGTTTCTCTGGCAACGTCAATCATTTCCGCTATTAAATCGTCGGCGTCGACTACGGTACCTTCGCGCGATTTCATTTTTCCGTCCGGCAATTCGACCATTCCGTATGAAAAATGCACTAATCCTTTACCAAATTCAAATCCTAATTTATCCAACAGCAAGGAAAGTGCTTGAAAATGGTAATTTTGTTCATTTCCAACAACATATATCATTTTTTCAATCGGATAGTCGTTAAAACGCAACTGGGCTGTCCCAATATCTTGCGTCATATAAACCGAAGTGCCGTCGGATCGCAAAAGGAGTTTTTCGTCCAAGCCGTCGGCGGTCAGATCGCTCCATACCGAACCGTCGTTTTTCCGGTAAAATATGCCTTTTTCCAAACCTTCCAGTACCTTTTTTTTCCCTTCAAGGTATGTTTGCGATTCGTAGTATATTTTATCAAAATCGACACCTAAAGCCTTGTATGTTTCATCGAAACCGGCATATACCCATGAATTCATGACATTCCAAAGATTAAGAGTTTCATTATCGCCCGATTCCCATTTCCGCAACATTTCGCGGGCTTCCGACATCAACAGCGATTTTTCTTCTGCTTCTTTTCTTGATAAGCCGGTTGCTTCCAGTTGCAGCAATTCGTTTTTATATTCGCGGTCGAATTTCACATAATAATCTCCGACTAAATGATCACCTTTTTGTTTGCTCGATTCGGGTGTTTCGGCGTTTCCCCATTTCTTCCACGCCAGCATGGATTTACAAATATGTATTCCACGATCGTTTACAATATTGGTTTTCACAACCCTGTTTCCAGCAGCTTTCAAAATTTCCGAAATACTGTACCCCAGCAGGTTATTTCTGATATGTCCCAAGTGAAGCGGTTTATTTGTATTGGGAGATGAATACTCGATCATTATCAGGGGCGCATTTTCGGCAACCGGTTTTGTGCCGTAATTTACCGTGCTGTGAATTGTATTCAAAACACGAATCCAATATCCGGAAGAAACAACCAGATTTAAAAATCCCTTTATTACATTAAATTCAGTGATAAAAGATTGTTTTGCAAGTAAACATTCGCCTATTTCCGTCGCTGTTTGCTCAGGAGTTTTTTTAGATATTTTTAGCAGTGGAAAAACGACTAAAGTCCAATGTCCTTTAAATTCTTTTTTCGTTTTCTGGAGTTGAATTAAAGATTCAGGAACTTTAACGGCATATAAATGCTCCACACTTTCGCGAATCAGCTGTTGGATATCCATAATCAAAGACAGTTCAGTTTTATTGCGTAAAGATAAGGTTTTCTTTTGAAAATGAAAAATTTTTCCGTTACATGCCGAACGGATATTTTAGCAACCGCAGGCAAGCAAAGCTCAACCTGCGGTGCAATTTACAATTAATAACACAATTCGTTCATTACAACTTAAATTTATTAAGGAAAGAGTAAATATTTTCCGAAAAATTTTCTCCTTCTTCATTGAAAGCGCCAACGATGTACCGGTCTTTCCAGACTATGGGAATAATGCCGTTATACCGGTCGCGGATTAATAGTTCACCTTCAACAAAAGGATCCTGCTGCCCAGTAAAAGAGAAATATTCTTCCAGCATTTTTCGTGCGTTTTCTGCTGTTTGGGCATCGACAACAAACGCTTGAAAGTTTTTTCCGTCAATATGATAATCAGCGGTATAAACCGGTTTCAAAAATTCATGACCAATATAGTTCCGTGTAATGTACGATTCCGTGCAAGGGATAAGACCTTCTTTCGGAAATGTCTTAAATAGAACAGGATAATTAGCTTTCGGGTCTATTTTTGCCGCAAAACCTTTCGCTATTTCCAAAAGAACGGCGCTGATATTTTCACCTTCGCTGTCAGCCGACATTTTCACATAAATAGAACCGGCAAAGAAAAACAATCCATATCCATCGCCTTGTGCTTCACCCCCAATACCCTCATAATAAGTCATATCCGACGAACGTTCGGAAGCGTACATTCCAAAAGCGTCTTCAGGAGCGGCATGGCGATAAGCCTGAACGGTAATATAATGGTCGTCATTTGTATAAACCATGGAGGTCATTTCCTGAAAATTGTTTTCGAAGAACAGGGGCGCTGCGCCGTTGATTCGTTCATATAAATTGTCGCGGTTGAAAATTTCGATATCCGGCGAGAGATCCCATCCGTTCACGGCAGGCAGATCGTCATACAGTTGTTTCGGTGTTTGACCAAAAACCTGTCCTGCAAGACAAAAAAAAATTATGGCAAAAGAATAAAAACCGGTTTTCATTTTAAGTCAAAAAATAAGGAGATACATGAATAATCGGGGTAATAGCGGCAATTTTTTCAGCTACTTTGAATCCGGAAGGACACTTAACCGTGCAGGCACTGCAACCTGAACATTCGTTGCCGCTCAAGGAAAGTTCGCTTAAAGTCGCTTTCGATAAAGCCGGTTGTTTGTATCCGTAATTGTACATGTAAGCTCTCATAATACTGGGAATTGCGAGATGCTTTGTACAATCGCCGACACATTTTCCGCAGTTTTGGCAATACAGCAATTCTTGATTTGTCAAACCGGCCAGGTAACGGATGTCCGGTTCCGTTAATTCGGGAGAATATGCGGCTTGCAAGCAATTGTCCAACAAATCGAAACTGGTAAATCCCGGAATGGCCGTCGTAATGTTCTTATTTTGCCATGCCCAGCGCAGACAGGCGGCTCCATCTATTTTTTTATTTCCGGATGCATCTTCCACACCTCCGGCCATAGTTTTCATTGCCACAAATCCCATACCGGCGTCGACACCCCGCCGGATTGCCTCATTCAATTCGGGTAGAATGCCTAAGGTAAAATTGTAGCTTATCAGGCACACTTCGTATATGCCGACTTGAATAGCTTCATCTATTTGCGCCGGTTTATTGGCGTGAGTCGAAAATCCGATGTGCTTTATTTTACCTTCTTCTTTAAATTTCTTCAACATTTTTATCATGCGCGGGTCGCTCAAAGAGCCTGTATCGTCTATGGCGTGCGTATAAAAAATGTCCACATAATCCATCTGTAAGCGGCGGAGACTGGTATTCAGCAATTCTTCGTATTCTGCCTCAAAGTTTTCCGATTTCAGATTGGCTTTTCCTTTCGTAGCTATTGTAAAAGAGTTCCGGTCTTTATTTTTAAAAAAGACGCCCAACATTTCTTCATTTTTCCCGTTTTGATAACCATGAGCGGTATCGAAATGGGTAAGACCTGCATTGTAAGCTGCACGTACCACAGCCGGATTGTCTGCACGCATAACGCCCATACTCAAGATTGGAATTTCCAAACCTGTTTTGCCCAAAATGCGTACAGGGATCGTTTTTTCTTCTCTGCTTCCCTTAACGGAAGTAGAAGTAAGAGCAGCTTGAGGCGTTATGATTGCGCCTGCACCTGCAAGAGCTGAAATGCTCAAGAATTTTCTTCGACTGATGTTTTTCATTTTTTATTATTCGCTAACTAATTAAATGACAGATTAAAAATAAGCAACAACAGGCTATGGATGGAACTCATTTCGCCTGTTGTTGCAGGATCATGAACACATTACAATACGGTGATCCAACCGTATTTATCTTCTTCGTCGCCGTATTGAATGGCTCTCAGCTTGTTGTACAGTTTTATGCAAACAGGGCCGGGATATCCATCCTTCGAGAAAATATACGATTTATTTTCGTCGACATCGTCGATTCTTGAAATAGGACTGATAACGGCAGCCGTTCCGCAAGCGCCGGCTTCCTCCAGCGTTTCCAATTCTTCGACCTTGACGGGACGTCGCTCTACCTTCAACCCGAGTTCTTCCGCCAACACGATCAGGCTTTTGTTCGTAATCGAAGGAAGGATCGAATGTGAATCGGGAGTGATATAGGTATTATTTTTTATACCAAAAAAATTGGCCGGCCCACACTCGTCTATATATTTTTTTTCTTTGGCGTCTAAATACAAAACGGCCGAATAGCCTTTGGAATGGGCTATTTCGCCTGCCGAGAGACCGGCAGCGTAATTTCCTCCAACTTTGATAGTTCCTGTTCCGCAAGGGGCAGCGCGGTCGAAGCCCCGCAAAATAACATAAGGGGATGGTTTCAATCCGCCTTTGAAATAAGGGCCTACCGGCGTCGCAAATACTGCGAAAAGATATTCTTTAGCCGGTTTCACGCCTACTTGAGGCGATATGCCGATCTGTAACGGACGGAGATAGAGGGAAGCGCCGCTTTCGTATGGCGGTATAAACCGTTTATTCTTTTCTACGACTTCCTTTACAGCTTTTTCAAACAATTCGACGGGCAATTCGGGCATCATGATGCCGCGTGCAGAGGCTTGCATCCGTAATGCATTGTCATACAGACGGAAAATACGTATTTTTCCGTCTTTGCCCCGAAAGGCTTTCAGACCTTCAAAAGCTTCCTGTCCGTAATGCAAACATGTTGATGCAATATGAATGTTGATGTATTCCGAATCGCTGATTTCCGGATCGCTCCATTTTCCGTCGCTATAATATGATCTGACATTATAATCGGTTTTTATGTAACCGAACGTCAAGTCCGACCAATTAATATTTTCCATAAGTAATATTATTTAATCCTGTTTGTTTTTTGTACAAAGATAATGTTTCGTGTTCGATTTTTTGTTATTTCAGTGAAAATTTATTTTTTTTACCCTCCGTCTGTTTTTTCACCGGGATAAATCCCGGCATTATGTACAGCGTTATATCTACAACACGTAATGTACTTCCGTGCAATTCAGCCATAATGACGGCTCTGCAGTGCAAATCGGAATCGATTCCGGTATTGATATTCCGGTACGGGATTTTTGCGGTTTTAATAAAAAAGGCGATCTCACGATCGCCTTTTTCCTTGTTTTACAATATGTTAATGTTAAATGCTAATATGATATGCATTATTTTACTATTACGCGCAAAGTGCGGCTGAAACCTTCGCCCTTGAATACATAGAGATAAACTCCTGCATCGGCCGGGGTGATCAGTTCGCTTACTTTGTCTTGAACTGCAGTCTCGGAAATCAGCTTGCCGTTAATGTTGTAAACAGCTACTTTCGCATTTGTTACATCAACATTAGCATCCAGGCGGATAACGGAGTTGCGCGGAGCTACGCTTGGATAGATGGCGATTTCGCCTGCTTCTACCGTTGCAATACCTACGTTGTCCAATATTGTTAATTCGCGTTCTTCCTTAGCGCTGTTGTAGTTATCATTACCTGCAAATTCTACGGTAATTGTTGTTTTACCTGCATATTTCGGGGTGATGATACCGGCTGCACTAACTGTTGCTATCTTATCGTCGCTGCTGGTATAAGTCAGTTTAAGACCGGCAGGTTCGGTAGTAGCTCCAATCGGGAACGCTGCGCCGCTTCTGCGTATATCAGATGGGAATTCCGGGAAGTCGATTACTACGCCTGCTTTTCCGATTGTGAATTTAGCGCCTGTAAACGTCGTCAAGTCATAGTTGTTGCTTACCAAGCTCAACGTACCTTTCTTGATATCGTAGACGCCTGCTTTTTCACCTGCAGCGCGAGTTAATTCGCCGTCAAGTACATCTTCTGCTTTGTCGTTGTATTTCAATCCCGTTACCTCATAAGCAAATTCAGGATCGTTTTCGCCATACGTTTTCTCAGCATCTTTAGCCGTTACGGTTAACGAAGCCGGAGTGATGACAAGACTAGCACCTACAAAGTTGATTACATATTTATCTTTGTCAACTACATCCAAATCACCTTTTTCAATCGGATAAGTACCTACGACATTCTTAATCTTGGTAACATCCAAACTACCTGTAATTTCAACTCCTGCGGGATCTACAGTATAATCATATGTAGAAGGAAGAGCGTCACCATATACTATTGTTACTTCCTTAACGGTTACTGTAACTTTTTCTTTTTCAGGAACAATAGTCGGGTCAGCGTTGATTGTAAGTATCGCGGTTTTTACGCCACCGATAAAATCACTTTCTACGAAGTCGTCTCCTTCAGGAATAATAAATAAATAGTCGCTTCCTGCAGTTAAAAATTCCGGCTTATCGGTATCATTGTATATTTTGTATTCACCACCCAGATCTTCGCCTTCTTCACGAGTCAGTTTACCTGTAAACGGTATACCCTTTGTGCAAGGAACAGTGGCTTCATCCCAATCGACATATCCGTATGTAAAGGTCGGATCGATTCCACCAACTACTTTGCTTTGATTAAGAGCATATACAAACAAATGACGTTCACGGATTTTCAACGAGTCTTTTAACAGAATATCGCCATCAACCGTGTAGTTGCCCTTCGTATCAGCATCAGCAGTAAGATATATTGAATAATGACCTGCATTTACCGGAGCTTCGCGCTTAGTAACGCCATATTTCAGTGATTTTATACTTATTGATAAGCCCGCCTTCGGAGTTACAATAGCTGAATAAGGATTACCGTCGTAAATAAAAGTCGTATCCTTCACATCAAACATATCGGCAGTCAATACTCCCTTTTCGATTGTGAATTTATTGGTGCCGCTGATTGTTAATTTGTAGTTGTCATTAAGTTTCAAAGAGCCTATTTTGTAGTCATAAGCTTTCACATCTTCACCTGCAACACGTTCCAATTCACCGATAATGCTACTCTTCGTATCGGGATTTACTAACGGAGTAGTAGGATCAATTTCCCATGCAAATTCAGGATCTGCTTCGCCATACTTTTTCGTTTTAGCACTCGGAACAATCTTTATTTCTTTTGCCGTGATCGTGAATTTCGTTGTCGTACCTATGGTAATATCATAATTCTTATGCGTTAAATTACTAGCTTCATAAGCATAACTGTTTACATCTTCACCTGCAACACGAATGATTTTACCATTTTTCGCGATTTCCGCTATGATCTCATCTTTTTTAGCTTCGTCGCTAGCTATCAAAGATTTAAATTCAGCGTCTTCCAATTTAAAGGCAGGATCTTTTTCACCATACACTTTAGAAGCAGCCTTCGGTGTGATTGTTAACTGAGCTTTAGTTACTTCGAATTTACCCGGCTTATATTCTTTCAAGATATAATTCTTTTCACCTAAAGTAGTCAACTTCAAAGAATCCGCACTGAGGACAAGAGCCGGATTGATAATGTCATAAATACCAACAGAGTCTCCTGTAATACGGGTTAATTTACCTGCAATGATATCTTTCTTATCAGCGTTGTATTGCAAACCTTCTACTGTATAATCAAGTACATCCGGATCTTCTGTTCCATACACTTTGGAAGCATCGTTAGCAATAACCGTTAATTCTCGCGGTAAAATATTTAATTTACCCGGTTTGAAAACAACACTGTAATTATCACCACCTTTAACCGTTTCTGCAGTGACTTCATAAGAATCTTTAACATCATTGCCCGCTTCGCGTTTTATACCCTCAATTATTATCGCTGTCTTTGCCGCAGTCGGCTTGATTATAGCAGTGGCTACGAAATCAGGATCGGCGTCGCCATAAATTTTTGACAGACTATCCAGCTGTACTTCGGCAACGGCCTTAACGATTTCGAACTGTTCGACTTTATCGCATAAAGAAATCGAATAGCCATCACATTTCAAACCGTCAACTACGTAATTATATTTACCAACTTTATCATCCGCATCTTTAACACGGTCCAATTTACCGGTAATTTTAGCTATAACAGCCGTTTCTGCTGTAGTCGAGGCTGTTGCATCCGTAAATACTTCATAGGTAGAAAGAGGATCCGGATCGGGATCGCCATAAGCTTTGTTTGCATACGCAGGCTTTATGAACAATTCACCGTCGGTAATAGTGAATTTACCTTCATTTTTCCAAATGAAAGAGTAGTTAGATGCTCTTGAGCCGTTAAATTCCGATATATCAAACGGTATATATTTATAACTATTACCTACCACTTCACCCGGCTCACGGGTCAACTTCGCAGAAACAATATCTTCGATTTTATCACCGTTAAATACAGAGAAAGAGTAGTATTTGGGAGCAGAACCAAATTCAGGATCAAGTTCGTCATCTTTTTTACTTACCGCTTTCGACGCGTCGTGCGTTTCAACATAGACCACAGCTTTCCTGATTTCGAAAGTTACGCTATCCGGGTTTACACTTAAAGTATGATTTTTGCCGTCTTTTAGTGTCAGGTTATTACCATGCAACACATGGTCTCCTACATCCACACCGTCGTAATCCAATTCGCCTTCGACAATTGTTTCTGTGACTACTTTGCCGTCTTTGTCATATACCTTATAAGTTATCTTCGGATCTACATCGCCATAAATTTTGTGGAATCCGGCATCAGGCTTTACAACATATTCAACTTTATTTACCGTAAGTGTGGCTTCATCGACTGCAGAAGGGGCATAGTTTCCTCCGTTATTTCCGTCTTCAATTTTATAGCCACCATCTATCTTAATAACATAGCTACCTTCACTCGGCTTATCGCCATCCTTTATTTTTCCATTGTCTACTACAATCTTAACGCTTTCAAGTTTATCGCCGTCAATCAAATCGGGAGTTGTTGTAACTTTTAAGCCGCTAAAAACAAGTGTTTCACCATAAGTTAAAATAGTATCAGTAGGAGCTATCGTTATTGGCAACGGTTTTATACTAAATTTTACCACATCAGTGGCATCTGTAATTTGATAATTAGGGCTTGCCGCTACCACATCTCCTTTTGTAACCGTATAAGTGCCGACATTCTTGCTGTCTTTATCAACAGACAATTCGCCGGTAACAATATCTGAAAGGTTTGTGTAATCAGCGGGATCTACATCATACGCCCCCTTATCCATTATCTCGGAAGATTTATCGCCGTTATAAACGACATCGGATTGCGCCTTATATACAAGCCTATAAGCTTTCGGATTGATAGCTACCAGATTATTAATACTTCCTGTACCTATATTATTTGCGTCTACTAATTGATAGTTCGGATTCTTGCTGTTGTCCCATTTTACTTTAATCGTGAATCTCTTATTGTCTTCATTTTCGCCATACACACCGGCATTTTCCGGCATATCAGGGTTCAAATTACCGTTGTCCATCCAGCCCAGTATAGTATAATCCGTACCTAAAACAGGAGCCGGAGTCAATACCGGGTTAAAGGTAACTTCTTTTACCGCTATCGCACCTTCGCCATAGTTTATTACGTTCTTCTCTAAGGTAACGCTTGCAATAAAGATAACGGCAGGCTCAATCACTCCTTTCTCAAAAACAGTATCTATAGAAAGAACCTCTGCACCATCCTTCACCAAATAATAGTTGCGAGTTTTAGTCGTATTGGGTATTAACGCAATACCCTTCACTTCCACCTTCTTGTCGCTACCAACATTAGGATCTTCAAACTCAACACTGCTGATCGTGTAGTCGGTAGAGTATGTAAGATTTTCACCCGCTACTAAACCGCCGAAACCAATTTTCAGATCATCAGGTTTACCCGTCGTTTTTGCATCATAAATTTTCTTCAGCGTATCAATCGATTTTATGGTCAGCGGCGCCGGTTGGACGGAAATTATTGCAGGTTCCGTAATTTCATAGATTTTATCCGCCTGTGCCGTACCTGGTCTGAAAACCCATCCCTGCGAATGATCTGTCAACTCAAACGTAACGTTTACAGTGTTCACCAACGCAGAAACACCCGCATCTGATAATGGAGTGATATTCGTTACTTTAAATTTCGGATAGAGCGGATCGGTCTTTAGGATCTCAACATCGGTAGCATCCGTAAAGACAATCTCCCATTTATCTAAATCTGCTTGGACTGGAACAGGAACATCCTTTTTCCCGTCATAAATTTTGTCGGGAATCTTCACAGATTTAATTTTTAGCAATTGAGTAGTGACGTCTTGCTGCGCCCATACGGAAGCATAGCCGAACACTATACCCAACATCATCAGAAAAAATAATTTTTTTCTCATAATAAATAGCAATTAAAAGTGTTAATAAATAAAATTAATAATAATGTTATACGCATTGTTATCCTTCTTATGCGATTAAATTTCAGTATAAATTCATAAAAAAATTAAACCCACATTCATACACTATAAGAAAGGCAGGATAACAACTTCGCTTTTTTATGCTCTTTTGTCCGTACATACTCCAGGATTCATATTTTTTCCAGGCGCTTCTTTATAAAAAAAGAATGAACGCCCTTTGTCTATTATCCCGACATCTGCAAGAACGAAAAAACGGATAAATATCAAAAGTACGCTTTCTTACTTAGTAGTAATGTCGCGCTACTAACAGCCATGCAAAGGTAAACATTTTTTTCTAAAAAAATACGATTTCATTTAATTTGATAAAAAAAAATTCTTGTATAGCAATTTGCAATTCGCAAATTAGGAAAAATTGATCTATTTTATTGTTGATATTAACCGGATGTGCAAATATGGTACTGAGTGATTAGGATTTATGCTAAAAATTGTAATAAAAATTTAACCCTAATGTTCCTTTGTGATAAGCGGGAAAAAGCGAGAGTTGCGTTTTGTTTTTCCCATCGAAAAATTTGCACAAATACGGATAAGTCCAATAAGCGAGTTTCATAGATAAAATACCTATTCCGGCGCCTGCAACGACGTCGCTTAGCCAATGTTTATTATTGTAAATGCGAGCAACCCCGATAAGTGAAGCCATTGTATATCCACCCACGCTTATCCAAACCGATTGGTCTTTGTATTCTTGATGCAAAAATTCAGCGGCAACAAATGCCGTCGATGTGTGTCCTGAAGGAAACGAGTATTTATTCGATCCGTCAGGTCGTTCACGGGCTACAATATATTTCGTACTTTGTACAATTCCGGCATTCAACACATTACCAAGTGCATAAATGATAAGCATATTCGGCGTTTTGTGTGTGCTTTTTACGCCCCACAACTTCATCCCGAAAGCGACGGCAGCGGGCGAGAACTGTAAATAGTCGTCCCAGTTTTTGTGCCAAAAAGCATTATTTATCAATAACTTGTCGCGGATAGAAACATCTAGTTTCCGAAGATTATCGCTACCCAGCGAAATGGCACCGTAAGTAACCATGATGGCTGGAACGGCAATACCAATTGTTTGAAGCGTTTTATCGACCGGTTTTTGATACGCGCTATCATTATTGTTAGTCTGCGCCAATAAAAAAAAGGGGATAAAAAGTAAAAAAACGATCGTTGGAGAAATTTTCATTTTTGTCATTTTCTGCGATTTAAAAACGTAAAGGTACAATTAACTTTTGACACTTTAGCGCGAACTTGTGAAAGGTTTTCTTCATTTATTATAAAATTTAATAATTAAATCAAATCAGAAAACACTTGTAACATTGAACATTCGCCTTATCGAGGCGCTGTCAATTTTCTTATCAATTTGCTCGCAAAACTGAAGTTTATTTTTTTTCGGACAAAAATACAATATTTTTCATTAACTTTTGCTAGCCTTGATCGCTTTTATGATTGCATTGGAAAATCCGTTGGCTTCCAGTTCATTCAGTCCCTTGATTGTGATACCGCCCGGCGTTGTTACTTTGTCTATTTCCACTTCGGGATTTTCTTTGGATTCATCCAACAGACAGGCGGCTCCCAACATGGTTTTTACAATCAAATTCTGAGCTTCCCGAGGATAAAATCCCAACTCGACGCCTGCCGA
>JAIRPX010000342.1 GCA_031256775.1 Dysgonamonadaceae bacterium | reverse complement strand
ATTACCGGAACGCACGAGCGAATAATTATCAATATGCTGAATAACAATAATTTAAACAACGACTGTTACATGCTGTATTTTGCCGAATTATGCAGCAACGAAATTCAGCCCAGCATTGAGAATTACCTTAACCACAAGTATGTCAAGGGATTGAATGAGATTGATTCGATTATCAGGCACGAACAGTTTTGTTTCAATACGCGCGTCATAAAATATATTTTGAACAGCGAACCGTCTCAATTTGATGATTTTATTAATAATCAAACTGGCGTTTTCATTAACGACCTGTATTATAACGCCATAGGAAACGAATATTTCAAATTTCCTGATTATTCGAGAAATCTGAACAGATTGAAGCAATTGATTGACAGTTAAATATATGAATAATAAAATGTTCATTCCAAATTATAAAATCGTCACTACTCATGACGACCTGCAAAAAGTATTTGCTGTAAGGGCTATCGTTTTTGTAGAAGAGCAAAAAGTATCCTATGAAGAAGAAATCGACGGATGCGACTTTTCTTCCGTACATTTTTTGGCAACAGTTGGAAATGAGCCGATTGGCGCGGCACGACTGCTGCTTTTTAATGAATATGTAAAAATAGGTCGCCTGGCTGTTAGAAAGTCATATAGAGGGCAAGGTATTGGCAAAGAGCTGTTTGCATTTGTGCTTGATTATGTAGCCAAAATTAAATATCAAAAAGTAACACTTCACGCACAAGCGTATTTAATAAGATTTTACGAAGATTTTGGTTTCGTAAAACGGGGAGAAATGTTTTTGGAAGCAGGAATTGAACATTATTATATGGAGAAAATTGTTACAAAAGAATGAAAAATAAACAACAATGTACATCCTGATTGCTCGCTTGACAAAAAAATATTACCTTTGTGGCAATAATTGATACAGTATGCAACAAAATCATCATTACATGGGCTTAACCGACGCACAAGTCGTCGAAAGCCGTAAAAAACATGGAGAGAACGTTTTAACGCCTCCTGAAAAAGAATCGTGGTGGAAAGAATTTTTAGAGAAATTTACCGACCCGATTATCGTTATTCTATTGATAGCTTTAGCGTTGTCGATAGGCGTTTCGTGCTATGAGTATTTTTCGGGACACGGAACGGCAAGCGTGTTTTTTGAACCTGCCGGTATCCTGTTTGCCGTGCTTTTGGCTACCGTTGTCGGATTTTTGTTTGAGCAGAGCGCAAACCGGAAATTTGAAGTGCTGAATCAGGTCAACGACGACACGCCGGTTAAGGTTATCCGAAACGGCAATGTTTGTCAAATTACTAAAAAAGAAGTAGTTGTAGGCGATATTGTAATCCTCGAAACAGGCGAAGAGGTTCCCGCCGACGGCGAACTTTTAGATACTGTTTCGCTGCAAATCAACGAATCTACACTGACAGGAGAGCCTGTTATTAAAAAAACCGTCAATCCTGCCGACTTTGACGGCGACGCCACTTATCCTTCCAATCATGCGATGAAAGGCACAACGGTTGCCGACGGACACGGTATAATGCGGGTTTTGAAAGTAGGCGACGCTACCGAATACGGCAAAGTTTACGAAGGCGCACAAATCGACAGCAGCGTGGAAACGCCTCTTAATCAGCAATTAGACAAATTAGCAAGCCTGATTACAAAGGCAAGTTACGCAATTGCGGTGTTAATTATAATTGGACGTTTAATTAGTTATTTTGTTGGATTAGAGGCTTTTGACTGGATTAATTTCGGCGGATTTTTGCTTAACACCGTCATGATTGCCGTAACAGTGATTGTAGTTGCCGTTCCCGAAGGGCTTCCGATGAGCGTTACATTGAGTTTGGCGTTGAGTATGAAGCGAATGTTATCGACCAACAACCTTGTCCGCAAAATGCACGCCTGCGAAACAATGGGCGCGACAACAGTTATTTGCACCGACAAAACCGGTACGCTCACGCAAAATCAAATGAAAGTCTGGAACCATGATTTTTATGATTTGAATGATTGCCTTGAAAAGAATCATAAAAATCAGAATAATAAAATGAATCATAGTTCAGATATTATTTACGAAGGAATCGCCACAAATTCAACCGCTTATCTTGATTATTCCAATCCTGAAAAAATCCGAGCGCTGGGCAATCCAACCGAAGGCGCTTTACTGCTTTGGCTGCACGAAAACGGCATAAATTATATGCCTCTGCGCGAAAATGCCGAAGTAGTCGAACAACTTACGTTCTCAACCGAGCGTAAATATATGGCTACAATCGTAAATTCGCCTTTACTTGGCAAAAAAGTAATTTATGTGAAAGGCGCTCCCGAAATTGTTTTGGGACTTTGTAAAAATATTCCCGTAAAAGAAGGAGAGATTCACGCACAATTACTTGAATATCAAAATAAAGCAATGCGAACGCTTGGCTTTGCATATCAGATAATTGAAGACGACAAAAATTATATCAAAGAAGGAAAAGTTATTGCCGACAATCTTTCGTTTTTAGGAATTGTTGCCATTTCCGACCCTGTCCGCGCCGACGTTCCGGAAGCCGTAAAGAACTGTCTGAGCGCCGGAATCGACGTGAAAATCGTTACCGGCGATACTCCCGGAACTGCTAAGGAAATCGGTCGCCAAATCGGACTTTGGAACGAAAACGAACCGGAAACGAATCACATGACCGGTACGGAATTTGCCGCAATGGACGATAAAACATTGTTGGAACGCATTTTAGACCTGAAAATTCTGTCCCGCGCCCGTCCAATGGACAAACAACGTTTGGTACAACTCTTGCAGGCTAAAAATCAGGTAATTGCCGTAACCGGCGACGGAACTAACGACGCTCCCGCCCTGAATGCCGCGCAGGTTGGACTTTCGATGGGCGACGGCACTTCGGTTGCCAAAGAAGCAAGCGACATCACGATTCTTGACAATTCGTTCAGCAGCATTTCGCGAGCCGTGATGTGGGGACGCTCTCTGTATCAAAACATTCAACGGTTTATTCTTTTTCAGATGACTATAAACGTGGCAGCATGTATTATTGTGCTGATTGGCGCGTTTTTGGGAACAGAATCGCCGCTGACCGTTACGCAAATGCTTTGGGTAAACCTGATTATGGATACTTTTGCTGCTCTGGCGCTGGCTTCTTTGCCGCCCAACGAAAAGGTTATGAAAAACAAACCGCGTAAAACAACCGACCATATTGTCAGCAAGTCGATGACTAATAACATCTTAGGCGTTGGCATTTTCTTTGTCATAATTTTGTTTGGATTATTGCAATATTTTAAACACGCCGATATTACAACTTTGAAAGATTTCAGCGTGATAGAATTTGGTAAAAATTTCTTTAATTTCAAAAGCGGCAACGGATTGTCGGCTTATGAATTATCGCTGTTCTTTACAATCTTTGTGATGTTGCAATTCTGGAATATGTTTAATGCTAAAGCATTTATGACCGGCAAATCCGCCTTTGCCAATATCGGCAAATCCGG
>JAIRPX010000334.1 GCA_031256775.1 Dysgonamonadaceae bacterium | reverse complement strand
GCAATCATTTCCTGATAAAAGCCAGTAAAATATGATGTTTCCAGAGGAACGTCGTATTCGTCAATAAGGATTATAACCTTTTTATTGTGATACTTATACAGACATTCGCTCAAAAACATCAAAGAAATTTTATAATCGTTTGTCGTACCTTTACCTGACGATAATAATTTATACTTTTCTTTTTCATCATCATTCAAAGAATCAAAAACATAACTGTGACGCGAAAATTCGCTTGCAATCAATGTGCGTAAAGCTGAAAATGAAGACTCGAAGTCCGGCTGTTTTGCCGATTTCAGTGTCAGGAAAATTACGGGATATTTTCCCTGTTCCGACATGTATTCTTCACCAGCGCTTGCAATATTCAGATTATCAAAAAGTTGGCGGGTATTTTCGCTTTCATAGCTTGTCTTATGAAGGATGCTTGTGTCTTCAAAGAAACATTTTAGCATTGTCATATTCAATGTTTTACCGAAACGGCGCGGGCGCGTAAAAAGCGTTACTTCTGCTTTATTATCAAGAATATCTTTGATAAGCAAAGTTTTATCTACATAATAGTAACCTCTTTCAATCATTTTATTAAAAAAGTCAACGCCAATAGGCAACGGACGGTGTGAATCTGTATTGCTCATATTATTAAAATGTTTTTGATTACAAAGGTACATGAAATTTTCAAATTACACACAAACAAATAAAAATTCTCTGGATTGCTTCAGGCTTCGCCTTCGCAATGATGTTGCACAAAACCATACCGTGCAGAGTATAACTGCAATTTTATTTTTTTGCGCTATTTTACTGATTAAATCTGATATTTTCTTTCTCTATCCTTTCATGTATTTAATATTTGTCGTAAATTTGTAGCCTGCTATAACGGGCAAGATTACCCGTTTAAAAGATAAAAGCATAAAACACAATAATATAATTAATTCATGAGTGAAACAACAGTATTGAATCATGCGGCGGATAATATTCGTATTTTAGCTGCATCTATGGTGGAAAAGGCAAAATCAGGGCATCCCGGAGGAGCAATGGGTGGCGCCGATTTCATTAACGTTTTATACAGTAAGTTTTTAATATATGATCCGGAAAATCCTGAATGGGAAGGTCGCGATCGTTTTTTCCTGGATCCGGGACACATGTCGCCAATGCTGTATGCGGTTTTAGCCCTTGCAGGTAAGTTTACAATGGACGATCTGAAACAGTTTAGACAGTGGGGAAGCATAACGCCTGGTCATCCGGAAGTTGACGTCATGCACGGAATAGAAAACACCTCAGGACCATTGGGACAGGGGCATACCTATGCGGTTGGAGCTGCTATTGCCGCTAAATTCCTGAATGTAAGAATTGGAAGACCCTGCGAACAGAAGATTTATGCATACATTTCCGACGGGGGAATACAGGAAGAAATTTCTCAGGGCGCAGGACGAATTGCCGGACATCTGGGCTTGAACAATCTGATCATGTTTTATGACTCCAATGATATACAGCTTTCTACTAATGTGAACGCTGTCAGCAGCGAAGACGTCGGACTTAAATACAAGTCGTGGAACTGGAAGGTAATCGAAATAAATGGAAATGATTCGGAAGCAATCGAAAAAGCGTTGCAGGAGGCATACACCGAACAGAAACAGCCGGTTATTATTATAGGTAAAACCGTTATGGGAAAAGGTGCGCGAAAAGCCGACGGCGAATCGTTTGAAAATCTATGCGCTACTCATGGTATGCCGTTGGGCGAATCTGGCGCTTCGTTTGAGAAAACAATTGAAAATCTGGGCGGAAACCCCGAAAATCCTTTCCAGATTTTTTCCGATGTTAAAAAGTTATATACAAACAGGAAGGAAGAATTAAAAATAATTGTTGCAAAAAGAAAAGCCGAACATGAAATTTGGGCAAAAAATAATCCAGAAAAAGCTAAAAAACTGACATTCTGGCTGTCGGGACAAATTCCCGCAATTGACTGGGCAGGTATCGAACAGAAGCCGAACCAGTCTACCCGCGCAGCTTCGGCAACCGTTTTGGGTATACTGGCTAAACAGGTTGAAAACATGATAGTTGCGTCGGCAGATCTGTCAAATTCCGATAAAACAGACGGTTTTCTGAAACATACCCATGCCATCGCAAAAGACGACTTTTCCGGCGCATTTCTTCAGGCAGGCGTTTCCGAACTGACAATGGCATGTTTATGTATTGGAATGGCTCTGTATGGAGGCGTTATTCCTGCCTGCGGAACTTTCTTTGTCTTTTCGGATTATATGAAACCTGCTATCAGAATGGCGGCTTTAATGGAACTCCCCGTTAAGTTTATTTGGACGCACGACGCTTTTCGCGTAGGCGAAGACGGTCCTACTCACGAACCCGTAGAGCAAGAAGCACAAATACGCTTAATGGAAAAACTGAAAAATCACAGCGGAAAAAATTCGATGCTGGTGTTGCGTCCTGCCGATGTTCATGAAGCAACCGTTGCATGGAAATTAGCGCTGGAAAATACGCATACGCCTACCGGACTAATTTTTTCCCGCCAGAATATAACCGACCTTCCCGCCAAAAACAACCGTTACCAGGAAGCATTAAATGCAGAAAAAGGTGGATATACAGTTGATTCGGATGACGTTGTCGATGTTATTTTGCTGGCTTCCGGTTCGGAAGTCTCAACGCTGGCAGAAGGCGCTTCGCTGTTAAGAAAAGACGGTATAAATGTGAGAATAGTGTCTGTTCCGTCAGAAGGACTGTTTCGCAGTCAAACAAAAGAATATCAGGATTCCGTAATTATTCCGGGTAAAAAAATATTTGGTTTGACAGCTGGTCTGCCGGTTAATCTCAGGGAATTGGCTGGCGACAACGGTAAGATTTGGGGACTTGAATCTTTCGGTTTTTCAGCTCCATATAAAATCCTGGACGAAAAACTGGGTTTCACAGGAGAAAATGTGTACAGGCAGGTTAAACAGATGTTTTGATTTAAAAAACAATTTTTAAATATAAATTAATATGGGATTAAATGGAGATGAAAGACTATGGATCGGACTTGCATCCGACCATGCAGGTTATGAATTGAAAGAATTTATCGAATGGCTGCTGGAAAAAAGAGATATTCCTTATACTGATTACGGGACTTACCTTCCCGATAGTAACAATTATGCCATTTTCGGACATAAATTGGCGTATGCCATCGAAAAAGGCGAAGTCAAACGTGGCATCGGTATTTGCGGAACAGGAAACGGAATTAATATGACGCTCAACAAGTATGATTCCGTTCGCTCGGCTTTGTGCTGGAATGAAGAAATTACACGCCTGGCGCGAGCACACAACGACATAAACGCTATGGCGCTTCCGGGTAGATTCATCTCGCATGAATTAACCGAAAAAATGGTTGATATTTTCCTTAAAACGCCTTTCGACGGAGGACGCCACCAGGAAAGGGTAGATACAATAAACAAAAAGGTTGAAGGAGACATAAGTGACTTGAAAAGTGTATTACTCAGAAATTATAGACATTGCATATAAAAATGCGGCATTGATTGGAAGAAACCTGTTAGTGCGCTAACGTACACGAATACATAAGATAACGTAATCCCCATAAATAGCGATGCGGCAAGTTGAAAATACATATTTTTGGGGATTGTGTAGACTTTCCAAAGACTGTACCTTTGCAATCGGTTTTTACGGTTTTAATTTAGAAAAAAAGCAAGAACTGTATGAACACGCATTTAATATGTTAAATATCTAAAATAAACAATAATGAGTAAAATTGGAATTTTCTACGGTTCATCAGGCGGCAACACAGAAGGAGTTGCAAAAAATATTGCGAAGAAATTAGGCATTGAAGCAAACGACGTCTACGATGTCTGCAATGCCAAAGCTGATGATTTATCTGCTTACGACGTGTTGCTTTTCGGCAGTTCTACATGGGGACTGGGCGATTTGCAGGACGATTGGGAAGGTTTTATTAAGACTGTTGCTTCCGCTGATTTGTCGGGTAAAAAAGTTGCCCTGTTCGGTTGCGGCGATTCATCGTCCTATTGCGATACGTTTTGCGATGCAATTGGAAAAATCTATCAAGCAGTGAAAGATAAAGCAACTGTTGTCGGCTTTACAGATACGGCAGGCTATTCATTCGATTCTTCCGAATCTGTCGTAAACGGTCAATTTGCAGGACTGCCAATTGATGAAGACAACGAAAGCAATCTGACAGAAAGCCGCATCGAAGCATGGATTGCGCAACTTAAAAAAGAACTTGCCTGATGAAAGTCTTCAAATGTAATCACTGTTCTCGAATACATCTTGAAATCGGGAATACGCAAATCCATTTTAATTTGCTGCTGGATTTGAAGAAATATTTGACAAACCTTGATTCGATTGACGCGACATATTATGCCGCCGTCAATCGGAAAAAAGGATTGTCGAAAGTTATTATCCTTCCGTTGGATCATTCCGGAAATATTCATTTAGGTCTTACAGAGCTTGAATTTGATGAATTAAAGACCGTTATACGCAACTATTTGTGCAGCGACAAAAAAGATAATATGGCTACATGTAAAATTGAACTTAATTCGTTGAACTGGAACTGACAAAATATTAAAATAGAAAATGAGAAAGACATTAATTCTAATGTTCCTTATGCTTGTTTTCCTCGCTGTTCGTGCGCAGGAAAAAAGTGACAAATACATTGAAAGCGACGTTGTTCCGCTTTCAGGAAAGAAAGGTTTCAACTTTGAAACGCGGGCGGGCGATTTCACGCTCAAGCCTTTTGTGCTGGTGCAAACATCCGCCAAGATGAATTATTACGACGACGAAGGTCTTGATCTTGCCGATCAGGACAACATCGCCAACAGCGGTTTCGAAGTTGGCAATGCCCTGCTGGGATTTGCCGGAAAAGCCTTTAACAAACTGACTTTCAACCTGACGCTCAATGCAGCGCAAAGCGGCGACGCCTTATTGCAACAGGCATGGATGGAATACAACGTGAAAGACGAATTGCGCTTCCGTGTCGGCAAGTTCAAAACGCCTTTCGCACAGGCTTATTTAGTTACGCTTGGGGAAACGCTTTTTCCTGCACTGCCGCTATCGCTTGTTACGCCGGTAAATATCCCGTTTTCGCTCAATTCTGTCAATCCAAATTTTGCCACAGGTTTCGATCTTGGCGTACAAGTACAGGGATTGATTCACAATAAATTAGAATACCGCGCTGGGATTTTCAACGGTACGGGTATTGCCGTCAATGGCGCTAAAAAAACTTTGAGCGACGATTTGGGCATTCCCTCCCTGCTCTATGCCGCGCGTATTGCATATATGCCGAAAGGCAGTACAGCTACGCATCAGGGAAGTCCCAACGATTTGAATAACAATAAATTGCTGGTTGCGCTTTCGGCTTCCTACAATGTGGAAGCAAACTGGCAGGCGAGCAACGATTTTCGCGCAGGACTGGAATTTTCGTGGCTCATCAACCGCTGGTATTTTGGCGCGGAAGCTTATTATCTGAATATGAAATTTGTTAAACGTCAGCAGATTGCGCCGCTTTATCAGTTTGCAGGCGGTTATGTTCAAGGCGGTTATTTCGTTACAGACAAAATACAAATGGCTTTGCGTTACGACTTTTTCGACCGTAATTCCATGCGTACCGACGGTTATTTGAACGCGCCCGCCGTCGGCTTCAACTATTTCCTTGCAGGATATAATTTGAAGTTACAGGCTATGTACCAGTATCTTGGCAAATGGGGACATACCGATCAGCTTGAGCGCGATAACGACGACATGGGAATGGCACAGCACGCGGCGCAAGTGATGTTGCAGTTTTCGTTTTGAGCAAACCACACTTCTTGGGAAAGTTCTTGAAAAATTTCTATCTTTGCGTTTTATTATAATTAGAAATGATTGACAAAGAACGATTATTCAGTATATCAGAGGCAAGCCGATGGGCTACCGGTTACATCGGCAAAAATGTAACCGCAGCAAATATTGCATATTTGATACAGTATGGGCTGGTGCGCAAAATCGGCGAAAACGGAAGTACGCAGGTTTTGCAATCCGAATTGCAGGACTATTACAAAAAATATCTGACTTCGCGGGAAATTTATTTTAAAGAACAGATTGGCAAAGATTTGAACTGGGCGCTATCGTTTGAACAATACAAAGAAGCCGAAACCACAAAACACGTTCACCGACTGCACCCCTACAAAGGCAAATTTATTCCGCAGTTAGTGGAATATTTCCTTGACAGTCATACAGATAAATTCAAAACCGAAACTTATTTCAAACAAGGAGATATTGTGCTTGACCCGTTTTGCGGCAGCGGCACGACAATGGTACAGTCATGCGAACTCGGTATGAACGCCGTAGGTATTGATGTTTCGGCGTTTAATGCGCTGATTGGAAATTGCAAAGTAGCAAAATACAATATCATTGATTTGAAATGTGAAATAGACAGAATTACAAAATCCCTCGAAAATTTTATCAAAAACTCAAATGCGCTTGATTTTGAAGAAAAATTATCAACAGAACTGAATATTTTCAATAACAAATATTTTCCTGTACCCGATTATAAATATCGCCTGCGCAATGGCGAAATCAACGAAAAACACTACGGCGCTGAAAAAGAACGGGAGTTTTTACCCATATATCAAAATCTTGTAAATCAATACAGTATTAAATTACGACAGGACAGCGGCGAAACGTTTTTGGATAAATGGTATTCGCAGCACGTTAGAGATGAAATTGATTGTATTTTTGAAGAAATCAAGAAAATTGACAACGTATTGACAAAGAAAATCGTAAGTATAATTTTGAGCCGCACCATTCGCAGTTGCCGCGCAACCACTCATGCAGATTTGGCAACGCTAATCGAGCCAATCACAACAACTTACTATTGTCATAAGCACGGCAAAATCTGCAAACCGCTTTTTTCAATTCTCAAATGGTGGAAAACCTACTCAAAAGACACTATTGCGCGGCTGCAAACATTTGACAAATTGCGGACAAATACCTTTCAACTTTGCTTGACGGGCGACAGCCGCGCGATTGATATTTTTGCAGAAGTAAAGAAACGCAGCGCGGCATTTGGCAGTTTGCTTGAAAATCAGAAAATCAAAGGTATTTTTTCCTCTCCGCCTTATGTCGGGCTGATTGACTACCACGAGCAGCACGCTTACGCTTACGATTTGTTTGGTTTTGAACGTAATGACGAACTGGAAATCGGACCGCTTTTCAAAGGGCAAAAATCAGAGGCGCAAAAAAATTATATTCAGGGAATTACAGATGTTTTGAATAATTGCAAAAAATATTTGGCAAAAGATTACGATATATTCCTTGTTGCCAACGACAAATATAATATGTACCCGACTATTGCAGAAAACGCAGGTATGCAGATTGTCAATCAATTCAAACGTCCCGTGCTGAACAGAACGGAAAAGGATAAGGGAGCGTATAGCGAGAGTATTTTTCATTTGAAATCAAAA
>JAIRPX010000176.1 GCA_031256775.1 Dysgonamonadaceae bacterium | reverse complement strand
AAAACCCTGTGTTTTGCGAGAAGGCGCGTAGCGCCAGTATCTTTGTAGCCGTGTGCGTAAGCGCACGGTAAAGATGTACGGAATATAAACAGAGCAGCGTAGCTGTGATACCTTAATTTTTATTCATTTCATGTTTATGGATTATACTTTACGCGGTTTAATTTTGTGTAGAGTATCATAAACGGAACTTCTATCTCATAATGTTTTACTTTTTTCACATTATTTCCAACCCGTCTTCAAAAGTTTTGTATTTCAAATCCGGCAACAACTCTGCTTTCATCCGGCTTGTATCGCCGTAGTAGGAAATTTGTCCTATTTTTATAAAGTCCTTTGTCAGTGGACTTTTAACGCCGAAAATTGAAGAAAATGTTTCAAAAACCTGCGCTGCCGTTTCTATCATCCACAAAGGCATTCGCCATGCCTTATGAAAATGCTTGTATTTTGCCATTCCGTCCAAAAATTGCTGCAAAGTTTGGATGCCATCATCCCCGATATGGTAAATGCCTTTCACATTCGGATTGTCAATCGCTGCCGTAGTCGCCGAAAGAAAATCATCTTTGGAAATCAAATGAATATAAGTTGGCTTTTTCCAAACGCCAAGCAAATAATGCTTCCCAAACCATTCAGCTGCATCAGGCATCAAAATTCCCTTTCCGTAAACCATTCCAGTGCGCAACGATATAGCGGTAATTCCCGCTTTTTCGCACTTTTCAAGCAAGCATTTTTCTTCCTGCAAACGTGTTTTTGCATGAACGGAATTGGGATTTCCATCCAAACGTCCTTTTGCCGGACATTGTGGCGTGGTTTCGCCTTCAACGTGCGGAAAACTTATCAAAATGATTTTCTTTACTTTTTGTTCTATTGCAACATCTAATAAGTTATTGAAAAACAAGGTATTGGTTACCGGCAAAAATTTTTCAGGCTTTGCCTTAAACAATACGCCTGCAAAATGCACAACCGTATCAACATTTTTCAACGGCTCGTGTAGCGTTGCTTTATTTTTCAAATCAGCTCTGAATATCTGAATATTCGGATGGTTTTTCAATTCGTTATTGACGTCTTTTTTATGAATAAGCAAATGTAAGTTTCTGTTTTTGAGATAATTTGCTAATAAGCCTCCCAAATTTCCAGCTGCGCCTGTTATTAAAATTGTATTTGACACCTGCCGCATATTTAAACAACAGGCTCTCTGTCCAAATCAGAATAAGGATAAATTCCTTTATCTTTCAATAATTCAAACAGTTTTGCACTTCCATTTTTCATTGCAAATTCCATTTCGCTCCTGAAAATTTCCATAATCAAAAGTAAATGATGTTTTCTTTTCCCGACAAAGAAATCCCCGTAATAATCAAAAATCAAACATGTATTTTCTTTGCCTTCTCCATTGGGCAATTCGCAGGTTTCGCCAGGATTTAAAACCGCTTCGCGGGAATAAAACCCGACGCCTGTAAAAATTCTACAAATTTTTCTTTCAATCAGTGAAAAAGGCATTTGCGTGCCTTTTTCACCGCCCGATTCATAATTCAATTTCGTGAAAGCAACAAACTCATACGTTCCCCTGCGATTGGGTAAAGTTCCTTTTCCGTCGAGGTCTAAAAGTTCCATTGTGGCAAATCCCGTTCCTTTTATTCCGTTCGGGAAATAATACATATCAACCGAACCACCAATTTCAAACGGAATAATGGCGTGTCCCACCATATTGTGCGATTTGCCAAGCACGGCTTCCAGTCCCGACATTTTCAATTCATAGTCGGTATCATACTCTTCCTGAGCATATTCCTTTGCTTTTTTCTTTTTTAAGAAATTTAAAAAATTCATGATTCTAACTTTTTTATAATATTTTCAAGTTCTTCTTTTTCCTTGTCTGATAATGTTTTAATATATAATCCTTTACGAATGTTTGACGGGTCTTTCATCTGCGGGAAAATGCCCCATCGGGCATACTGCTGCAAATTACTCATTGTGAAAGCCGGTTGCGGCGTGTCGAAATTAAAAATACAGGCAGTGGAAACATGGAATGTTAAATTGCCAAGAGTTGCCGTACAATACTGCTTCAAATGATCCGTTTCCGGACGAAGAAGCGATGGCGCGGTAAATCCTTCAATCATCCAGTCAACATAAGTTTCAGGAAAAACAGGAAATAGTTTTTTGGGGAAACTCAGCGCCAGTCCTGCCGAAACGAAAAGCGTGAATGTCAGAATCTTGGTTTTAAATCCTTTCATTCCGGTTTGCAAAAATAATATCAACAACAATGACCACAAGCCATCCAGCAAAAAACGGAACTGTCCGGAAAACCAAAATGTAAAAACTAATTTTATCGAAACAGCAATCCACAAAATAATCCACATCCTGTTCTTTTTCACGCAGGCAAAAATGCCGAATCCCGTGCAGACGAGTATCACAAAAATATTTATGCACGACCTGATATAATCAAATGTGAGCCAGGCTATAATTTTTTGAAAAAACGACATCGAAGCCAGTTCTTTAGCCGTATAATGCAAATTGAAAGTCTTGGATTGGAAAATATCTTTCATGTAATCCGTCACAAAAGGCGAATTTTGCCACCATGTATCCAGATGCGGGAATGTGGACGGGAAAATCAGTGTGGAAGAACTGACCGTATTTTTCACAATCACCAAAAACAGGAAACAAACAGTTGTTATACAGGTCAGTAGATTTTCCCTGCGAAACAGCTTCTTCCCATTTTCAAACAGATAAACCGTTCCAATCCACAAAATCGCCCAGCAGGCAGTAGGTTTAACTGCAAATAGAAATGCTGCCAGAATCAAAGCCATATTCAGCATTTCTTTTTTATAATGAAAACAAAGTTCATGGACAATGATCAGCGAAATAAACGCCACCGAAACGTCAGGCGAAAGCGACTGGATAAACAAAAAATAGAACGGAACGAACAGCAGCAACACATAAGCTTTCCGTTCAAAGGCATAAAGCAGGTAAAGCAAAGAAATAAAAACATTAAGACGCAAAAAATAGTCAAGAGTTTCGTCCAAACCTGATTCCAGAATATGGAAAAACGACATTTGACTGAGACTCCAATTCACATTCGACGTACCGGTTATCAATCCGAAATCTTTCAGCCATGTTAAAGTCGGAATGTAATAGCCAAACTGATCGGGAACAAAAGCAAAGTACGAACCGGTCAGCAGCACAACCGCCGCAAGCACCCAAAACCAGGCAGATTTGATAACTCGAACAGGAAAAAAGTCTATTCGAGACCGTGTCTTTGGAAATACATAAGCCGATAACGCAAAGGCGATAAATCCGGTTTCCAGCACCAGTCGAACAGGCATGAAAAACATAACAATACAGCAAATTATCGAAAAAAAGCTCAATCCCAGTAGCGCAGTTATCACAATAGACGGGGTTTGAATGGATAATATCCGTTTCAGCCATGCTCCCCAGCCAGCAGAGAACATGAACAATAGACATGCAAGCAATAATTCAATAACCATACCTATTCCTGTTCTAAGGAAAGCGCATATTTATAAGACTTGATAAACACATCTATCCATGTATTTTCGCCATATTCCGTTTCGCTCAAATTTGAATTGTGCCAGAGTGTCAGGTAATCGCCGCCCGATTTTTTACATGCGTCGGCAAGCGATTTCATCTTTTGCAGGGCTTCATCCGGACTTAAACCTTGATGGATTATTAACGTCGAATCCATCATGACTGTTGGACGAATCAGCAATCCTGTTTCCTCTTCACATTCAATGTCGTAGAAAAAATGCGGAACGGCAGTTCCCGACCTGAAACCCGGAACGGAAGCAAAAGACAGCGTGAAATCTTCTTCAATTCCGGCAAGGTTAAGGTCGCGAAAAGTTACTGGAATTTGCATCCTCAAAAAATGCTGACGGCTGAGCGTGATTTTCCTGTTTAAAATACGTTCCAGTTTTTGTTTTTCTTTCATAAGGCGACTGCTGTCGCAAAGCGTCCCGTAGGAAGGATGCAAGCCGATGTTAACTGATTGCAACTGTTTGAGATAATGATAGAATTTTCTTTGCGGATATATAGTTTTCCGGTCGTAGCGGCTTCTTCCGGCAATCAGTATAAATAAATAATACGTGCGTCCAAATTGTTTTTGCAACCTGTCAATTCGGCAAATTGCCTGAAAATAAGGATCCTGTTTTATATGAAACAGAACGGCTATTCTGTGCAGGGTCTGTTTCCATTTTCCCTGCAACAAATCCCTGAGAGCGCCTCCCGCATTTTTCACTAATCCCTTATTCCTGTACAGATAAGGATGATCAATATCAAAAGTGCTGATAACCCTGTATTTCCTCAACTGAAAAGAAGACACGTCATAACCTCTTTTTTCCCATTCATCTTTTAACAGACAAGCCCAGCGATCAATCAGTGGAATTTCCAGGACATCATTTCGGTAAACTAATGATTCTTCATGGTGAAAACGTCCGTGCGAATCCAGTCTTTTGGGGATATATTCCTCATACAGTGTAAGTAAATAAAAAGAAGCAGCAAATATATCGAAAGGTATATCACCTGTTAGCTGACAGAAAAAGCAAAATTCGCCATGCCATTGGGTTTCATTTATGGCAACGGTTTCTCTCAGTCCTTTTTCAGACAACAAACCTTCAGGGAATATCTGTAAACCGTTATTCAGATTTTCTTCCGAATAATTGATACACAAGGCAGTCTGTTTCATAAAGAAACTTCTGTCTCGCGTAATAGCAAAATCGCTTCCCAGTATATTATTAAAAATATGTTTTGCAATATACCGTAACCGGCTATCGTTTTCAGACGGCGAATATATGTAAATCATTTTTATAAAAATCAACATGATTTAAATTCACTCTGCAAATGTAGAGAATATTATTTTATTTTGCAAACAGCTACTTCATCGTGCATGGTCGACGCATTAACACACATTGTCTCATGTCAAGTCACAATTTTCCAATAATCAGTAATGATAATTATTTTGGAAGCGCTCTCCGCCTCTTGTTCTTCTTTGCTCAAATAAGAACTGTACCAATAAATAGAATAATGGCTCACCCGCAAAACCTTGTGTTTTGCGAGAAGGCGCGTAGCGCTAATATCTTTGTAGCCGTGTGCGTAAGCGCACGGTAAAGATGTGCGGAATTTAAACAGAGCAGCGTAGCTGCGATACCTTAATTTTATTCATTTCATGTTTATGAATTAATTTGCTGTTAAAAAAGATGTTGCAGCTACGCTGCTCAGGGATAGGTCTGTGTTTTCCAACCGTGCGCTTACGCACACGGCAATTCAGACAATAATATGCGCAGATTGATTCACTTCTTGAACAGTTGAAAGAAGAGCGAGTGCGCCGCATAATCGAAACGGTTGACGGTAAAAAAATTACGGTAGTAGGTCTGTAAAATGCCGTTGAGAAGATATTCCAGGACATTTTGTAGGGACGTTGCATGGCAACGTCCCTACTCTACATCCAGCTATTCATTTTCTATTTTATTCTTTCACAATCTTACTGACAATCATACCTTTATCTGTATATAATTTTAACATGTAAACGCCTGTCTGCAATGTCGAAAGATTGATTTTTTCGCAAAAGACTCTTTCTAAAATCATCAAATTGCCTGTTAAAGAATAGATTTCAATTCTTTCTATCGGCAATTCCGACTTCACAAAAAGATTGTTTCGGACAGGATTTGGAAATATTTGTATTTTTAGTGAGGAAATTTTTTCAATGCCTTCGCTGTTCATAACTTCCAATCGTCCATTAACCAGCGTATAAGCATAATTGTTATCATAACCTCCACTCAAAACAATATCATAAAATCCTGCCGGAGAAATTTCGTTTGCCTCACAATTAATTTCAGGCAAAACATCAAGTTCAGCTTCTGTTTCATTGTTTTTAAAACCTGAATACGATAATGTAAATTCCGGATTTTCCTCGCCGTATTCGCGCGTTGCGTCGTTTGCCGTGACCGTTAAAGCAGCTTTGCCAACTGTCAGCGTTCCGTTCTGATAACTGAAACTGTAATTGTTGTCATCTGCATCGTGAGCCGTAACTTCATACGTTCCCGCGTCGCTTGCTGGCGTTGCCGCAGTTGTAACCGCAGGCAAAACATCAATCACATCTTGCGTTTCTCCGTTCTTAAAACCTGAAACAGTATAAGTTAACTCAGGATTTTCCTCGCCGTATTCGCGTGTTGCGTCGTTTGCCGTGACTATTAAAGCAGCTTTGTCAACTGTCAGCGTTCCGTTTTGATAACTGAAACTGTAATTGTTGTCGTCTGCATCTTGAGCCGTAATTTCATACGTTCCCGCGTCGCTCGCTGGCGTTGCCGAAGTTGTAACCGAAGGCAAAACATCAATCACATCCTGCGTTTCTCCATTCTTAAAACCTGAAACAGTGTATGTTAATTCAGGATTTTCCTCGCCGTATTCGCGCGTTGCGTCGTTTGCCGTGACCGTTAAAGCAGCTTTGCCAACTGTCAGCGTTCCGTTCTGATAACTGAAACTGTAATTGTTGTCGTCTGCATCACGAGCCGTGATTTCATACGTTCCCGCGTCGCTTGCTGGCGTTGCCGCAGTTGTAACCGAAGGCAAAACATCAATCACGTCCTGCGTTTCTCCGTTCTTAAAACCTGAAACAGTATAAGTTAATTGCGGATTTTCCTCGCCGTATTCGCGCGTTGCGTCGTTTGCCGTGACCATTAAAGCAGCTTTGTCAACTGTCAGCGTTCCGTTCTGATAACTGAAACTGTAATTGTTGTCGTCTGCATCGTGAGCCGTAATTTCATACGTTCCCGCGTCGCTCGCTGGCGTTGCCGCAGTTGTAACCGCAGGCAAAACATCAATCACATCTTGCATTTCTCCGTTCTTAAAACCTGAAACAGTATAAGTTAACTCTGGATTTTCCTCGCCGTATTCGCGCGTTGCGTCGTTTGCCGTGACCGTTAAAGCAGCTTTGTCAACTGTTAGCGTTCCGTTCTGATAACTGAAACTGTAATTGTTGTCGTCTGCATCGTGAGCCGTAATTTCATACGTTCCCGTGTCGCTCGCTGGCGTTGCAGCAGTTGTAACCGAAGGCAAAACATCAATCACATCCTGCGTTTCTCCGTTCTTAAAACCTGAAACAGTGTATGTTAATTGCGGATTTTCCTCGCCGTATTCGCGCGTTGCGTCGTTTGCTGTGACCATTAAAGCAGCTTTGTCAACTGTCAGCGTTCCGTTCTGATAACTGAAACTGTAATTGTTGTCGTCTGCGTCACGAGCCGTGATTTCATACGTTCCCGCGTCGCTTGCTGGCGTTGCAGCAGTTGTAACCGCAGGCAAAACATCAATCACGTCTTGCGTTTCGCCGTTCTTAAAGCCTGAAACAGTATAAGTTAACTCCGGATTTTCCTCGCCGTATTCGCGTGTTACCTCGTTTGCTGTGACCGTTAAAGCAGCTTTGTCAACTGTCAGCGTTCCGTTCTGATAACTGAAACTGTAATTGTTGTCGTCTGCATCGTGAGCCGTGATTTCATACGTTCCCGTGTCGCTCGCTGGCGTTGCCGCAGTAGTAACCGAAGGCAAAACATCAATCACGTCCTGCGTTTCTCCGTTCTTAAAACCTGAAACAGTATAAGTTAACTCAGGATTTTCCTCGCCGTATTCGCGTGTTGCGTCGTTTGCCGTGACCGTTAAAGCAGCTTTGTCAACTGTTAGCGTTCCGTTTTGATAACTGAAACTGTAATTGTTGTCGTCTGCATCACGAGCCGTAATTTCATACGTTCCCGCGTCGCTTGCTGGCGTTGCCGAAGTAGTAACCGAAGGCAAAACATCAATCACATCCTGCGTTTCTCCGTTCTTAAAACCTGAAACAGTGTATGTTAATTCCGGATTTTCCTCGCCGTATTCGCGGACTTTGTTATCAACAGTAACATTCAGATTCGCCTTACTTACTGTTAGCGTTAGCGTTACCGCTGATGCCGCATTATAATTGTCATTACCTGCTTGTGTGGCAGTAATAACAGATGTACCAGCGTTATGAACAGTTAAAATATTGTCTGAAACAGTCGCTACATCCGTATTGCCACTTTCAAAAACAACTGGTAATTCGCTGCTTGCGGTTGCTGTGAGCGTAACAGGCGCATCGCCATAATTTGCCGCAAGAGTTTGCGTCCATACGATTGTCTGATCGAGTTTAAATTTGGCAATATAGCTGTAAACTGTTCCGGCGGCGTCGCCGTTATACTGCTCCAAAGAGATTGTATCTCCTGTGTTCAACATTTTCAAATAAGTTGAGCTTACCGTTACAGTTCCATTTGAAGAAGCGATGCGCGTTTTATATACATTGTTGATTTTCAAATCAAAACTGTTGTTTGCTGTAAACTGTCCTGTGGAATGAACATAACGGCTCAGGCTGTCGATCGGCGCAAGCCAGTTAGTCGCGCTGTTGATTTCAATTTCTCCTATGTTGAAATATTGTGCCTTGATATTCAACGCAACAGGCTTAGGCAAAGAATCAATAATATTCACGCTGTTGCTGTCGAGGCGCAATGTGATTAGATTTGGCAAACTGCTGAAAAGCGAGCGCGAAATTTTGCCTTCCAGATTGTTTTTGGGCAATTGAATCCCTGAAACCCGTCCGTCGGTAATTGACAATCCTTTCCAGTCATTGACAGTAGCAATATTTGCAGTGTCCCACACAGCTTCATTTGCCTGCGTATTGAGCCAGTTGCCGCCATCTGTGGCGCAGTAAAACGCTTTCAGCGCCTCAAATTCGCTTTCGGAAAACAGCGGCACAACTTTGAATGTGTCGGTTATTGCCACACTCCATTTGCCCGACAAATCGCGGAACTGAATATGGAAAGCGTGTTTGCCTTCGCCCAACGTTGCAGGCAGTTCATATTTCGCGCTTAATTCGCAGGTGGCTATCGGAGCCGACAAAGTTACTTTCTGCCTGCCTTCATAATCACTGTCGAACCAGTAATGATATGCTGTAATTTCATTTACTCCGTCAGGAATAAGTTCATTTTTGTAAAACACCTGCGTGTGTACGGAACTCCAGCGCCCCGCCGCATCTTTTGCGCGAATGGAAAGCGTGTGCAAACCGGATGCAAGTGTCGCAAAATTCAAATCGCGGACTGTAACAATATTACCAGATACGTTTTGCGATGTTCTTCCTGCAAAATTGCCGTCAGTCCAGTATTCATACAGCGCCATTTCGCCGCCTTCGTTTTCGGTGGTTTTGTAAAACATCTGACTGTGCGTCACGCTTTTGCGTCCTCCGCTGTCGATTGCACGGATATGCAAAACATGCATTCCTTCGGCAAGCGAGGCTAAATTCAGACTGTTAATAACCGCAGCCTGTCCCGATAGCGTCCCATGCTGTCTGCCTGCAAAGTCGTCATTAACCCAGTATTCGTAACTGCTCATTGCCATCTGTGTGCTTACGTCCAGTTTGTAAAACATTTGGCTATGCGTCACGCTCCAGTCGGCGTTGTCTTTTGCTCTGATATGCAGCGTGTGCAGTCCCTCGCTCAAACCTGCCGTTTGCAGTTCGGTGATTTCTACCGTATTTCCTGCCGCCGACTGTGTGATTTTGCCTGAGAAATTGTTGTCGTACCAGTATTGTACGCTTTGGATCTGCGCAGCAAGCGCGAAAGGCAAAAAGGCAAGGACAAGCATTTTATATTTACTTTTCATCTCCTTTTTGCTGTTTAATTATCCTGCGCTTCTATTTTGATATATACAGGCAATTTACCCTCTGCATTGGTTTCTGTTGATATGTTTTTAACGGTGAAATGTGGAATAGACGGCAGTTTGCTTTCTTTGAAAGGGAACGCCGTGCCGTAAATACCAACATCCGTGCCGTCAGTGCCTGCATTTTTACCTGCGCTTGTCGGTTGCAAATGATAATCGTAGCTGTCGCCGTTTACAAATGTATTGGCATACGACTGATTTATTATTTCGTCTATGTGCGTGTTG
>JAIRPX010000312.1 GCA_031256775.1 Dysgonamonadaceae bacterium | reverse complement strand
TCTTCTTTTTACCGTCAATTTCCACTTCAATTTGCCGACTTTCAAATTCGCAGAAACTAATCAATCCTTTCTGCGATTTCAGACGGCGTTGGTAGAAAATAACCACATCGCGGATTTCCTGTTTCAATTCGTCGGTCAGTTCGGGGTGAAATTGTTTTTGCTTTTCCCACAGTGTATTAAATTCGTCTAAATAATCCTGACGGTAAAATACCATATTGCGCAAACTTGCATTGGGATTTTCGGTTAATTTTGCCATCTGATACTGTCCAACAGTTTGTTTAATAGGATAATGTAATTCTTTACTTCGGTCGCCTATTTTGTTGAGGTACTTGTTTCCTCCACTTATTTGTTTATTGAGTTCCTGAAAAACTATGGCTAATTGTTCTGGTGATATTTGCTCTGAAACCGCTTTTGCTCGCCATTCTATATTTTCGTTTTTCTGCTCTGATTGTTTTCCTTCTCTTTTTATTTCAACAAGTTTGTGTTCTTTTTCTACATACTCGTTTTTCCCTTCATCATTATTCCAGACTTTTTCTTTTTCTGTCCAAATAAAATGCTGTGCGCAAATCGCCCAAGTTGCTTTATCTGATTTATTCAACAATTCTTCTTTTAATTCTTTGGTTAGAAATGAATAATACTCAACTTGTTTATTCCAGATTTTATCAAATTCTGCCTGTAAATCGGAACGATAAAAATCAGGAAAATATTTTTTCCTTGCCTGCAAAAATTGTAAACAAAGTTGTCCGGGCGTAAGATTTTCTTCGTAGAGTTTTTTGGCAACTTCCATTCCGTCAATCAATGTGCCGTCTTCCGTTCCTTTTGCTTTGCGACTGCTTTTATAGCCGCGCTTTTTGTTAATCATCAGCAACACTCGGGCAAATTCTTCGAGCGAAATTTCTTCATTCGCCGCTTTTGCCCGCAAACGATAAGTTTCAAAAGTGGTGCGGTTTCCGTTTTCCGACAAAATCGTTTCGTCGGTAATAAAACCATTTTCTTTCAAAATTTCAATCAAATTTTCACGACGTAGTTTATAACGCTGCAAATTACGGCGAGCAGTGCGTTTTTGAGTTCGTCCTGCACAGGGGGAAACACCTTTGCCACCCCTGAAATAATCAGCAGGGTCACCTTTTATTTCTTTACCTGTTTCTGTACTGACAAAATTATCATAATTGATAATCCGTGCGCCAAGTTTAACGATTGACGATTTCTCATTTTCTTCGGTGGCTTCATTTACCAGCGCCCAGCCGATGCTGTTTGTTCCCAAATCTATTCCTAAAATCTTTTTCATCTTCGATTTTATTTAGGGTACAAAAGTAATATTTTTTTTCTGCATTTGTCAAAAAATATCAATTAACTTTAGACCAGCTGATAATAGCCTTAGAGGAAAGCGAAAAATCATTTGTATAAAATAAATGGAGGTTTAAACTCACCATATATTGAAAACAATATACAAAAGTAGAATATTTTTTTTGAAAATGGAAAAAAATCGGTCAAAGATTTTACTGTATTGCGATTACAGCTTTAAAGAATGTTAATTTGCACAACTTAAAAAGCCGCGTCAGCAATAAAATATTGTTTTCAATTATGGTGAGTTTAAACCTCCCTTTAAATTATACAATAAATAGAACATGTTTCTAATGCAAAAAACATACTGAAAAATGCGCCAGCAATCTTTTTTTATTTTTAGCGCCCTCTTTCTTATAACAGTTTCCTGTAACAAAAAAACGGGAAGTGGCACAAAAATTTCCCCAATGAGATTTGCTTGTGTCAATCCTTTGTTGCCGACAGGAGCCGATCCATGGGCAACGTATGTAAATGGAACGTATTATTACACACAGGGGTGCGAAGACAGGATAATTATCTGGAAAACAGAAAATATCGCCGATTTGAAAAATGCCGAAAGAAAAGAAGTCTGGCTTCCAAAAGATAACAACAACGCGCACCATATTTGGGGACCGGAAATCCATTATTTGAATAATAAGTGGTACATTTATTTCTCTGCCGACAACGGAAATACTGACAATCATCAGATTTATGTTATCGAAAATTCTTCGTCCGATCCGTTGCTGGGCGAATTTGTTATGAAAGGCAGGATTGCTACCGACGCCGACAATAACTGGGCTATTCATGCAAACGTTTTTGAACATGCCGGAAACCTGTACATGATTTGGTCGGGCTGGCAGTCGCGCAGGATTGAAACGGAAAACCAGTGCATATACATTGCCCTGATGGAAAATCCATGGACTCTAAAATCAGGGCGCGTTCTGCTTTCTAAACCCGAACTGGAATGGGAACGCCAGTGGATCAGTCCCGACGGCAGTAAAACAGCTTATCCTATCTATGTTAACGAGGCTCCACAGTTCCTGCAATCGAAAAACGCAGATAAGTTGTTTATATTCTACTCAGCCAGTGGTCGATGGACGCCATACTACGCGCTGGGAATGTTAACTGCCAACGCTGGAAGCAACCTTTTAGACCCTGCTTCGTGGACTAAATCGCCAAAGCCGGTTTTCAAGCAAAGCGCAAGCAATGAGGTATATGCTCCGGGAAGTATATGTTTCGTTCCTTCGCGCGACGGGAAAAATACATGTTTTATCTATCATGCCCGTAGGATACCCAACGATGCGCCTGGCGATATAGATTCACGTTCACCGCGTATGCAAATACTGGAATGGACTGTAGAAGGGACGCCACAGTTCGGTATTCCGGTTGCAGAAGGAAAAATTGAATTTTAAAAAATTTTATACATGAAAAAATGCCCTGTTATATTATCTGTCTTATTTTTGTGGATTGGAATTAATTTTCCAGTTATGGCACGACAGTTTTACTTCAAAACGTGGCAGGTAGCCGATGGACTTTCGCACAGTTCGGCAAACTGTATCCTTCAGGACAGTTACGGTTTCATCTGGATCGGAACAAGCGACGGACTGAACCGTTTTGACGGACGAAAGTTCAAAGTCTATAAAAACAATCTGAAAGATAAGTTTTCTCTCGGCAACAATTTTGTTCATGCGCTGTGCGAAGACGCCAACCGTAACTTGTGGATAGGAACGGTTCAGGGTATTTTCCTGTTTGATTATGCTAAAGAATTATTTCTGCATTTCGGAAAAAAAACAGGTTTTGACGTTTCCGTAAGCTGTGAAATCAGTAAAATCATCCAAAGCAAAAACGGTAATATATGGATTGCCACGCTGGGACAGGGCTTTTTCATTTACGATCCGGTTAAGGATATTCTAACTCAAAACAGTTACTATACACCGTTTGTATGGGATATTTGTGAAAACGACACAGGGCGCATTTATGTTTCTTCCATGCAGGAAGGATTGCTTTGCTTCGATTCCGATGGAAAACTGATTGAGCGATATGCAACGTTTTTAAATACCGGCGGGGATGGAAATTCCAGAATAAACTGCGTAAGGAAGATCAAGGACAGAATCTGGTTCGGCGCAGGTAATAACCGTCTGTGTTGCCTTGACATAAAAACCGGCGAGATTAAATCTTTCAACAAGGAGGGATTCAATATAGGCGCTGTGCGCTGCATTGCCGACTATTCCGAACAGGAATTATTAATCGGAACAGACAAAGGGCTTTATCTTTTCAATGTTACTAATTCACAGTTTATACGTCCGAACACTTTGGGAGTTTCTTTTATGCCCGGCGAATCGCCTGTATACGACATTCTGAAAGACAGGGAAGGCGGTTACTGGATCTTGACGGATATGGGAGGCGTTAATTACCTGGCGCAGCAAAGCAAAAATTTTGAATATTATCATCCCGTATTTATTTCCGACAGGATTGAAGGAAAAGTAATAAACGCTTTCTGTGAAGATAAAAACCATAGAGTATGGATCGGCTCTCAGGACGGCTTGCGTTTTTTAGATCCCGAAACTCAAACATTGCAAAGCATTTCCAACATGAAAAACGACGTCCGTTGCCTGCTGGCAGATGGCGACAGGCTTTGGATAGGCACATTCGGCGACGGATTGAAAATAATGGATTTAAATACAAAAATTATCCGGCAATATCACTATAACAGGGAAGTTGCTAATTCTATTTGTGGTAACGATGTCTTGTCAATCTACAAAAGCAGTAGTGGAAAAATATATGTTGGGGCTTCGTGGGGATTAAGCAGTTATAATCCCGAAACAGATAATTTCACAACAGTCAACCAGATCGGTTCAATGATTTCTGTAACCGGCATGATCGAAGATTCGCGTGGCAATTTATGGATCGCAACATACAATTCCGGCGTACTGCGATGCGAACAGGAAAGCGGGCGATGGAGTCATTTCAGTCATAATACGGAAGATATAAATTCGATTAACAGCAACTCGGTAATCTGTCTGTTTGAAGACTGTAATGGGGAGGTCTGGTTTGGTACTAACGGTAACGGTTTATGTCGCTATAATCCTGAAAATAATGATTTTATAGACTTTGATCCGCAAAATGCCGTATTGCCCGACAAAATCATTTACGCAATGGAACAGGACAATGCCGGTTATTTCTGGATAGCTACTAATGCCGGTTTGCTGCGAATAAATCCAAAAAACAAATTGGAATGGAAACTTTTCACGCAGGAACACGGTTTACAAAACAATCAGTTTAATGCCAGAGCTTCGTTGAAAAGCAGCGCCGGAAGGTTCTACTTTGGGGGAATCAACGGTTTCAATGCCTTTTGTCCCAGTGAATTTAAACAGAATAGCTATATCCCTCCAGTATATATCGTAGACTTGAAATTTTATGACAGGCGCAATAAAAACATTCAAAAAACGACATTCATGGAAAAAACAGCTGTTTACCGGATGCGAAAACTGACTTTGCCATTCAACAGGAACAGTTTTAGAGTGGAATTTGCCGCCTTGAGCTATGAAGATCCTTTGCGCAATCAATTCGCCTATTGCATGGAAGGTTTTGACAGTGAATGGATTTACAGCGAACAAAACAGCGCTACCTATACCGCTTTGTCTCCTGGAGAGTACGTTTTCTATGTAAAGGCTTCCAACAACGACGGAATATGGAATGAAACAGGCGCTGTCATACACATTGTTATCTCGCCGCCATGGTGGTTATCTGTTTGGGCATGTATCTTTTACTGCATTTCAATGATTGCTGTTGCTTACGGAATATACCGATTCATAAGTCGCAGGACAAACGCCAAAATAAAACGAAAGATAGAAGAATATAACGCTTTGAAAGAAAAGGAAGTATATCGTTCCAAGATTGATTTTTTCGTTAATCTGGTACATGAATTTCGTACTCCCCTCAGTCTCATACGTCTGCCTGTTGACAAATTGACGGAAATTCTGCAAAATGACAAATATCTTTCAAAATACCTTTCAATAGTCAGTAAAAACATTGACTATCTGCTGGGAGTTGTCAATCAGTTAGTTGATTTTCAAAAAGTTGAGAGTTCCAAAGCTGAATTGCGCTACACGCCTCAGTCGCTTTATTCACTTATGCAGGACATATATAGCCAGTTTGCCGGTTATCTCGAAATGCGCTCCATCACTTTCGATCTTGAACTTCCAAAAGAAGACAAAACTGTTTTAATAGACAGGGATAGCGTTACTAAAATAATTGTCAATCTGTTAAGTAATGCTATCAAATATACTCATTCGCGCATTACGCTCAGCATGGAATATTCGGAGATGGATTTTACAATTTCCGTAGCAGACGACGGCAGCGGAGTGGAGGACATTGAAAAAGAGAAAATTTTCGACGCCTTTTATCAGTCTAAAGAAACTATGCAAACTGGCGGAACCGGCGTTGGACTGGCTTTTGCCAAATCTCTCGCAAAAAATCACCGTGCGAAATTGTACGTAAAAGATAACAAATGGGGTGGAGCCACATTTTCACTTTGTATTCCTGTTGAAATAGAAAACATAAACTTTTTGCAGTCTTACCCAAACAAACAGGAGCTGCCGGATACGGGAAACAAACTGCCGGAAAACGGCGAAGCTTTTTTTCATTCATGTCAGATTTTGCTGGTGGAAGATAATGAAGAACTTTTGGAAATGACGTCGGAAATGTTGGGCGAATACTTCACCGTTCTGAAAGCGCCTGATGGACAAAAAGCGCTCGAATGTCTTGACTGCGAAGCGGTTGATCTGATCGTAAGCGACATAATGATGCCCGGAATAGACGGCTTTGAGCTGTGCCGGAGAGTGAAAACCGACCTTAATCTGTCGCACATTCCTGTCATTTTGTTAACGGCAAAGACAACTATGGAAGCGAAAATAGAAGGTATGGAACATGGTGCGGACGCATATATCGAAAAACCTTTTTCTATTAAATACCTTAAAAACCAAATTGAAAACCTGCTTAAACTCCGTATGGCATTCCGGAAAATAGCGCTGACAATGCCCGTCAACGTCGAAACTATGCATTCCATCTCAAAACACGACCGTGAATTTATATGTAAACTTCATGCTGAGATCGACAGGCATATTTCTGAAGAAAGCTTCTCTGTTGGTGATCTGGCGGGAATCTTATGTATGAGCCACTCCAGCTTTTACCGGAAAATCAAAGCCATACTTGGAATGTCGCCTAACGACTACCTGCGGGTTTACCGGCTGAACAAAGCCGTCGCCTTGCTGAAAGATAGCAATTTGCAAATTACCGATATTGCCATGCGACTGGGGTTTGAAGACGCATCGTATTTTTCCCGACGCTTCAAACAGTATTTCGGAACGTCGCCGACAGAATACAGGAACAATTCTAAGAAATAATTATATTGTGCCGTGCAGAGTATAAATAATGAATAAAAGAAAATTTATTATTACCCTTGCCTTATTTTACAATGTGGCGATAAGTGGACAAAATGTGGTTCATCTTGTTAAGCCATCGTCTTACAGGTTCATCATACGCCTTTAAACAAATGTATGCCAGGACAATACTTGATACGATAACAAGCAGCGCTACCGGCAATGCTTCCACAAACGTATGATGCGTATCGGAAATCCAGCCGATATAGAGGTACATAATAGGATAATGCGTGATGTATAGCGGGAATGATATATTGCCAAGGAATTTGCAAATTTGCGAAGTCTTTTTGCCTTCGATTTTGCCGCCTACTCCCAGTAAAACGATGAGCGGGAAAACAATAATGATACAGAATGATTCATATAAACCGTTCAGGAAAACATGTTCACTGCCGCCAATTCTTGGTATTGAGAGAACCGTTATGATGAGTAAACTGCACCAAAGGAAAGTGTGTTTTATCTTAATAATTTTTCCTGTTCGATAAAGCAGTAATCCTGCAAGGAAGGGATATGCCAGACGGGTAAATCCAAAGCGCAGATGCTTCGCGTCGAACGACCAGCCGCCAATTACGTCGCCAGTAGTTGTCAGTGTAAGATGAATGATAGCGCAGGCAGCAAGAAATACCAGAACGGCAAGTGCCTTTTTTGAAAATTTCCTGATAAAAAGTGCATACAGGATGTTGGCAATATATTCATAGAACAAACTCCAACTTGGCGCATCCAGAGTGTACATCTCTTCCCATCCGCGTATATCCATCGAAGGCGGCATTGGAATCATAAATATTCCGAGCACCATATAAACAAGTAATTTCCATACGGGTATCTCGTTTATTAGCGGGAATATAGCAGAGCCTCCAACGTAGAAAAGAGCAGCGCCAATAACCATTCCCATGACGACAAGCGGATGAAGGCGAATAAGTCGCCGCCTGAAAAATTGCCCGACAGTCATTTTCTCCCAGCGATCGTCGTAAGCATAACCAATGACAAAGCCAGAGAGGACAAAGAAAAAATCAACCGCCAGATAACCGTGATTGATCACCTGTGCGAAACGGCTTGTGGAATGTGCCTCAAAAAGATGGAAGATCACCACCATAACGGCTGCAACTCCGCGTAATCCGTCAAGTATCTCGTAATGAGGTTTTGTGCTTAAAGGCGTATTCTTATTGTTAGCGTATTTATCCATTTCCTGATTTTTTGCTGCAAAGTTCGCCATTTATTTCGAAAAATGCAAAGTGCATATACATCGCGATAGCAGAAAAAATAAGCTTTTACGTGTTTCTATAAAGTAATAGGTTGTAAAACATCTAAAAAAATTTGTTATTTGTTTGGAAGATGGTTATTTTTGCACATTGATTCTTAATAAAGAGTTCCGGTCGGGTGATTGGAATTTTTTATTTTTGTTTTTAACAGGAAAATATATAATAAATTATAATAACATAAAATTATGGCTATCAGCTACATGACAAAAGAAGGGTATAACAAGTTACTCGAAGAGGTGAATTTTCTTGAAAATGAAAAACGACCATCTATCTCAAAACAAATTGCAGAAGCTCGCGACAAAGGCGACCTGTCTGAAAATGCTGAATATGACGCAGCTAAAGAAGCGCAAGGATTACTGGAAGCTAAAATATCTCAGCTGAAAGGTTTAATTGCCAATGCACGGCTAATTGACGAAAGCCAGATTTCGACCGACAGTGTGCAAATCCTGAACAAGGTGACGATACGGAATACCCAAAACAACCAGCAAATGGTATATACTTTGGTCGCGGAAAGCGAAGCGAATCACAAAGAAGGAAGAATATCGGTCAGCACGCCAATAGGTAAAGGACTGATGGGCAAAAAGGTAGGCGACATTGTAAATATCACCGTTCCCAATGGATTGATGAGTTTTGAAATAATAAATATATCATTATGACCATTTTCAGTAAAATAATTGCAGGTGAAATACCAAGTTATAAAATAGCGGAAGATGAACGTTTTTATTCGTTTCTGGATATAAATCCTCTTGTGAAAGGTCATGTTCTGGTCGTTCCCAAAAAAGAAGAAGATTATATATTTGATTTGGACAATCAAACTTTGGGCGATATGATGATTTTTGCTAAGCGCGTAGCTAAGGCAATAAAGGAATCTATTGAATGTAAACGAGTTGGAATCACAGTTATTGGACTGGAAGTGCCTCATGCCCATATCCACCTGATTCCCATTACGAAAGAATCGGATATTTATTTCAGTAATCCGAAGAAAAAATTAAGTAACGAAGAATTGGAAGCCACAGCTACGGCAATCCGTGAAAAATTCTTATAAACTGGTTATTTATTCAAACCTGATCCCCGTCCATTTATACTCTTTAGTATTTTCCAGGATATTTTGCGCTGCCGCTTTTTTGTCCTCCAAACTCAGGTATGCAGGGCTGTTGTAAGTTTGCGTCAATAACTGTTTATCGGCGTTGTAGTGCAATTCCATCAATGAAAGGTCAATAGCGGGAAAGTCGTCTTTTGCTTTGATAAACCACGACTGATCAGCCATTTGAATGAACATCTCCGGCGATATTTTTTTCCAGCTGAGAGCATAAAACTCTAAGCGGCTGTCGCATATTGGAGCGCACGACGTTTGAATCAAACCAATCATTTTCGATTCATTCACCAGCGAAAGGAGGAACAGTTCAACAGTCATATTGCCTGATTTTACACTCAAGTAATCGTCAGTTAAACAAACAAGCGAAATTTCATCATTGAAAGCATTTTTAACAACAGCTTTCTCTCCAACCGTATAAAGGTCAATCAAGTCTAACCGGCTGTTAACGTCAAGGGTTAACAAATCGGGAAGCGAAACAAATAAATCTTTTGCCGTTTGCGCATTTGCCCAAACAGTCATAAATCCCATCAATATTCCAAAAACAGCATTTTTCATAATGTAATTAATTATTTTAAATATCTAAATTTATTTTTTTATCATACTTAATATCATATAAATAAAGGGCATGTGCCGGTGCAGAAGTCCCAGCTTTCCCTCGATCTTTGCTTTCAATAATTTTTCGGAAATCATCCAAAGATAATTTTCCGCGTCCCACTTCCAGTAAAGTGCCAACAATTGCCCTTACCATATTTCGCAAAAAACGGTCGGCTTCGATAGTAAACACCCAAAAATCGCCTTCTTTTTCCCATTCAGCTTTCTTTATACTGCAATTATTGGTTTTAACATCGGTATGCAACTTACTGAAACTTGTAAAATCGCTATATTCAGACAAAATTGCGGCGGCTTCATTCATTCGTTCAAAATTAAGCGGATGAGTTGTTTTATATACCGTGTCGTAATGAAACGGATTTTTTTTGTCTGTTAAATAATATTTATAAACTCTTGAAATTGCATCAAACCGTGCATGTGCATCATTCTTTGCTTTTATGATAGAATAAATGGCAATATCAGGCGGTAATATTTTGTTGAGTTTATCTGTCAACAGGTCAATATTCAAATTGTTACCTTCATAATCAAAATGAGCTGCCATTTTTTTAGCGTGAACGCCTGCATCCGTTCTTCCTGCGCCAGTAACCGAAACAGGATAACGCAGTAATACGCTCAAACCCTGTTCCAGTTTTTCCTGCACAGTTATTCCGTTAGGCTGAATTTGCCAGCCGCAATAATTCTTTCCATTGTATGCAAGAAAAATAAAATAGCGTTCCATTAATAAATCTGCTTGTTAATATACTTTACGTGGTTTAATTTTGCGCATCGTCATTGCACAAAACCATGCCGTGCAGAGTATAGGTATCATCTTCCAAGCTATTTCAAGTTTTGTTAATATAATCCCCATACGATAAACTTAAAAATAGCTATTAATATTACTTTTACTTTTAGCATGATCGCTATTTTTGATAAAGCAAACAGCACGTTGTAAATGAAAGTACTGCAAATAATGTCCCTAACAAGAAAGTCAATAGCGGATATTCCAGTAAACATTGCAAGCAAAATAAGTGTTGTTTTTGTCGGACGTAAAATATTTGACAAACAATTGTTTATGCGTTCAGTTAAACGGACAAATATAGCAGGAAATATTTTATCAACCATGTTTGCCGGTATCAGTATAAAAATGGCAAAAGAACTTGCAATCCACAAAAAAATTACACGTCCGTAATCACAGCAAAGCACGGTAGAAACAGGCAATAAGCACACAAATTGAAAGATAAGGACAGAAGACAATGCAGTTTTATTTTTATCAGTAAAATCTTTTTCGTTTTTCCGAAAAACAAATAAGATATTTGTTGCAATATAATAGATAGCCACAAATGTAACGCACCAAACCACTAAAGCCAAAATATTGTAATCCATTTTCAAAAAATTTCGCATGTAATGTAACCATAAAGTTGGTTTGGTTCCCCAGCCAATAGCGCTTAACGCTCCGTGACTCAACATATCTACATTTGCATTTTTTTGATTTGCAACAATAACCCAAGAATCCCACATTGCCTGTGCAGTTTGATAATCGCCTTTGTATATGAGTGTAAGACAAAATGCAAAAATACAGGGTAATAATGATAATAATGACAGCGTGGCGGACTGCAAAATTCCTTTATTTTTGTATTGACTGAAAAATAAAACAAACAAAACAGGTAATGCAAAAAATGCAAACATTTCATGTGTCAGTAAAATTAATATAGCCAGAAAATTAATGATGACAAATTTTATTATCGCAGATATATTTTTTCTACTGTATATCCAAAGAATAGCTATGAAAAAGCAAATCATCAAATGATCTTTCCTAATCCAGTGACAATCTGAATAGTTAGCAGTAATAATATGGCTTCCTAAAAAGAAACACAGAGGCAAAATATACAAAGTATAACCTTTTTTTAGAAAAGACCTTACAAAAAACGTGCAGACGAGAGCAAGGCAAGCCGCACAAAAGATTTTGATAGTCCATTCAAGATTAATGTGGAAGTTTTTGGCGAAAAAAAACAATATCTCGCCAAGCAACCCTCTGCGCACAAAACCGCCCTGATAATTGATTAAAAACTCGGAAATCTGCCACCCTTCATAAGCATAATTAAAAAATAACTGTCGTGTGAAATTATATGCTAATGACAGTAAAAAAAGCGCGTAGGCACCATTTAACAGTAACACTTTTGGACTGTTTCCTTTTAATTTTTTTTGTAAAAACGATTTCATTCTAAATTCCATGTACAAAATAAACGACGTTTAAAATCATCGTGTTATTGAAATAATTGACAAAGATACAATATTTTTCAAAATACCGACCAGATTTAATGCGTAAAAACAAAATAGAAGTTATTCTAATCTGTGCAATTTGATTTGCAGTTCTAAAAAATCTGTTGTAATTTTGTTGTGTAGCATATTTAAAAGTTTTTGGAAATATCTTGCAAAGTTGCTGAAATTAAGTTATTTACGTAAATAAATATATGAAATATATATGCTTTATAATAATTGTATTGCTGTTTCCGCTTACTGCGAATGCGCAAACCGTTTATCATGACGCTACGGCATTTCCACTTCTGGGTAAAATATCTGATGCAACGGAAACACGGTATGAAAGATTACCTGCGCGTCTTAAAGGCATATCGCGGGAGCCGGTTTGGTATTTGGGTAAAAATACAGCAGGGCTTGCTATCCGTTTCTGTTCCGATTCCCGTAATATTTCCGTCAAATGGGAAACGCTTAACGACTATGTAATGAATCACATGGCGCCTACGGGAATTAAAGGATTAGATTTGTATTGCCTGGAAAGCGGCGCGTGGATCTATGCAAATACCGCCCGCCCTGAGGCAAAAAAAAGCGAAACCCTCCTCGCTTCAAATATGGAAATAAAAGAACGGGAATGGATGCTTTATCTTCCTTTGTATGACGGCATTGTATCTATAGAAATCGGAATTGATTCTGCGGCATTCATCGGACAGCCAAAGATTGATCTTCCCCAACGGACAAAACCCATAGTTGCTTATGGAACAAGCATTTTGCAGGGCGGATGTGCTTCCCGTCCCGGAATGGCGCATACTAATATCCTGTCGCGAATGTTGAACCGCGAAGTAATTAATCTGGGATTTAGCGGAAACGGGCAGCTGGATTATGAGATTGCGGAATTGATGACTGAATGTAACGCATCGCTTTATATCCTTGATTTTGTACCCAATGCGAGTGTTGAGCAAATCAATGAAAAAGCTCTGACATTTTACCGTATATTGCGGGAAAAACATCCCGATACGCCGGTTATTTTCATTGAAGACCCAATATTTCCACGTGCCGGATATAATTTGAATATGCAAAACGAAGTACGTGAAAAAAACAGGGCTTTACGCGCGTTTTTTGACGGTTTGAAAGCAAAACAGGAAAAAAATATTTGGATAATTCCCTCCGATGGAATGACAGGAAGCGACGGCGAAGCAACCGTTGACGGTATCCATTTTACCGATTTGGGATTTATGCGGTATGCAGAATATCTGTATCCCAAAATTTGCGAAGTGATTAAAAAACAGTGAAAATATAATTTATGAGATCAGGAATATGTAAAGTTGTTTTACTGACAGTCAGCATGTTGGCCGTCGGGATTACCGGACGCGCAAAAACAGTGTATATAGACGAACTGGATACACGCTTTGTTCTTCAGGACTGGGGCGCGCCTGTCGTTAATAAATCCATTGTAGGGAAACCGCTCCGTGTTGCCGGAAAAGAATACAGTCGTGGCATTGGAACTCATTCCATCAGCCGATTTCTGCTGAATGTCGAAGGTAAAGCAAAATCTGTTTCCGGCTGGGCTGGCGCCGACGACGGGAATGATTTTATCTGTAACATGGAATTTAAAGTATTGGCAGACGGACAGGAAATCTGGTCGAGCGGCGTTATGCACAGGGGAATGTCGGCAAAAAAATTCAACCTTTCACTGAAAGGCATTCAAAAAATCGCTTTAATTGTTGCCGAAGCCGGCGATGGTATTATGTACGACCATGCCGACTGGCTTGAAGTGAAAATTGAAACCGCCGGAAATGTTACGCCGGAACCTGTTGTCCCCCAAAATATTGTAAAAGAAAAATATATATTAACGCCAAAACCAGGATTGTCGCCAAGAATCAATTCTCCGAAAGTATTTGGCGTGCGTCCTGGAAGTCCATTTATCTATGCGATAGCGGCAACAGGCGAACGTCCGGCGAAATTCACGGCCTCCCATTTGCCTGACGGTTTAACTGTTGACGAAGAAACCGGCTTGATTACTGGAACGTTGAAAAAAAGAGGGACTTATAATATCGTAACAGAAGTCGAAAATAAGCACGGCAGCGATTCAAGAATTGTACGGATTGAAGCGGGAGACAAAATATGTCTTACGCCCCCGATGGGCTGGTGCAGCTGGAATTGCTGGGGACTGAGTGTCGATGAAAAAAAGGTAAAAGACGCCGCCGATGCAATGAACGCATATTTATTTGATCATGGCTGGACTTACATCAATATCGACGACGGTTGGGAAGCTGAAAAAAGAGATGCAGACGGCGAGCTTCATGGGAATGTCAAATTCCCTGATTTCAAAAGGTTGAGCGATTATGTCCATTCCAAAAAATTAAAATTCGGCATTTATTCTTCTCCCGGACCTACTACCTGCGGCGGTTATCAGGGCAGCTATCAGCACGAAAAAAACGACGCCAAGACATGGGCTAAATGGGGAGTCGATTATCTGAAATATGATTACTGTTCCTATTCACAGTTCACTCCTTCGCCTGCGGAATCGGAAATCAAAGAGCCATATACCGTTATGCGCAAAGCGCTTGACGAAGCGGATAGAGACATAGTGTACTGCGTTGGCTTCGGCGCTCCGAATGTCTGGAACTGGGCGAAAGAAGCAGGCGGAAACTTATGGCGGACAACACGGGATATTACAGATGAATGGAATGTGGTATCGGCTATTGGTTTCTTTCAGGATGTTTGCGCTGAGTCTACGGCTCCGGGCTGTTACAACGACGCCGATATGCTGGTTGTCGGGAAGCTCGGATTAGGTTGGGGCGAAAAAGTGCATGATTCATATCTGACTCCAGATGAGCAGTATTCGCATATTTCGCTATGGTGTATTCTGTCGGCGCCGCTGCTGACAGGCTGTGACATGGGCGATATGGACGATTTTACGCTAAACTTGCTGACTAATGATGAAGTACTGGCTGTCAATCAGGATCCTGCGGCTATGCCAGCGCATAAAATAATAACCGAAAACGGGCAAATCTGGTGGAAAATGCTGGAAGACGGTTCGTATGCCGTTGGATTTTTTAATGCAGATCCCTATTTTATTCTCTGGGATCAGTCAAAGGGTGAAGAAATCCAGCGGAAAAATTATCCGATGACTTTGGACGTAAAAAAGCTCGGAATTACGGGAAAGTTTACAGTAAGGGATCTGTGGAAGCAAAGCGATCTTGGCAGGTTTGACAGTTCATTTTCAACGGAAGTCCCCTATCATGGAACGCATTTTGTAAAAATCAGGCGGGAGTAAGATTTAACCTAACGCCCGCCTGACAAAACTATTGGAATAGTGTAAGCGATTATTGAAGAAGCGACTAATTGAGGCTCTTGACGGCTTTCACCGTTTTTTCGCCTTTTTCAGTTTGTATCTTCACACAGTAAACGCCCGACTGTAATAGATTTACAGGAACAATACCGCCTTCGATATTATTACGGATTAATACTTTCTGACCGGAAACATTGTAAACGATAATGCTTTTGACCGGCTCAGGGGAGGTGATATACAATAAGTTATCGCGGATGGAAACGGTTATGTCAATACCTGCATCAGCTTGATTAACAGCGTTTGCCTGACCTACGCTTATATATTTTATTCCCTTTTTGCCAAATTTGCCGTCATCATCGGTTACAGGTTCACCGCTGACAGTCCATATTTCGTATTTTCCCTCGCCCACACCCGTATTGATACCGTCGCCATATTCATCGTAAATTTCAAAACGGTAAACGCCATCAACAGGCGCTGGCAAACTGATTTCATGCAGTTTAGTTGGCGACGTTCCTGAAAGATTCGAGTAAGGTCCTCCTTGAGCTGTCTGAATGTTGTCAGGATTAAACCATTTCCATGTAGTTTCAGATCCGTATTTGTCCTGCCACAATTTTAACAGCAGTTCGCGGGAAGACGTGAAGCTCATATCCTTTTTCACTTTCAACGAACAGGAAGAATTTTTACCCGGACTGCCTTCATTTACTTGAGCCGCAGATAAAACCAGTATTTTATCTTCTTTTAACGGCACAGGTATTAACGGCAACAGTAGAGTGTCCTTTTCCCATATTTGCAGGTTTTTCCCCGAAACGGAATATGTTTCGGGAATATCGCCTTCAAACCCGTACAGGAGTTGACAGGATGTAACCGTCGGCGAGGAAATATTCTGCACAACGGCTTTAACCAATATGTTGTTGTCTGCTGTCTGATGCAGCAACTGTTCCATACTCAATATTTCTATTGTGGGCGTTGCATGATAGATATGGTCAATCTCTACGCCGGTTGCCGTGATTACTTCCTGTTTGCCTTCTGCTATAAATACTACAACGTTCATATCGCTGGGATTAAGCGGAATTTCGTTTAAAGATTCCGGCACGGTATATGCATACAGTCTGTTGAAAGAAGAACCTGATGTGGTTTGCAGGATGGAATCGCCCCATTGTCCGGTCAGCAGATCCCTCAATATATGGTTGTGCCTGTATTGCCCGCCTTCCATCATTTCCGGATAATAAGTTCCTGCTCCGGTTTGAGGTCCTAATACATTTTCCTGCAAAAGAGCTATATTCAGCATATTTGTCGATTGTACGCTGTTTGCCGTATAGTATCCTTCCACATCTACTGTCAGTATTTGTGTAGCGTGGTCAAATTGCGCACTTGCCATAATGTTGACCGGAGAATTGCTTTCGAGGATTTCGATAATGGCATTTTCCCATTTTTCTCTTCCCATTTCAGCTTTTCCGTTTGAAAACACATGTCTGTTAACTGTTCCGGAAGGATAGCTCGAAATTTGCGACTGACCTGCAAGAGCCTCACCCCATGGCGTTCTAAAATCAGGCTCTCCAGCTCCAGGTATAGCGTAACCACCCTGATGAACAGTAATTGTATTCACCCTCCCCAAATATTTAGCTCTTAACTGATCGGCAATTTTATGTCCGGCAGGACAATTGCTACAATGGATTCCAGTATATTCTTCCAGCAGAACATTGCGTTTTTGAGGTTCTGTTGAAACTGTATTTCCTTCCGATTGCGCCTTGCCGCAAACATACGCCATGAGAACAAAAATAAGCAATACTGTTTTTTTCATCTTTTTATAATTGATTATCGAACCACTACTATTCCTCTTTCACCGTTCAACCTGATCAGATAAACTCCGGGTTGATAAACAGTTAATAAAGTGCGTTTGCCTGTTGCTTTTTGTTGCCGTATTAAAACCCCGTCGATTGTGTATAACTTGATTTGAGCATCCGTGAGGATATTTTCATCAAGGGATGATTCCACATAAAAAGTCTGTTCGGCAGGATTCGGATATATTTTCAAACCGTCGGATTTGGATATATCTGTCATGCCTGTCGGTTCTGTAAAACTAAATTCGGGAACAATATTCAGTGATGAGAATATTTTCTGTTCTCTCCAGCTTATCCACCGGCTTGAAAACCGTTCAAAGCTGCTTGCCGTATTATGCTGCGTTATTTTCCTGTTAGCTGCAGCCGGAACAGAGTATGCCATGTTTAAATAAGAGGATGTGCCGACAACTATATGGAATGTGTCGGAGACTTCCATTGGTTCAGGGAATGTAAACGTGGTGTAGCCATCCGGATTTATTTCAACGGTTTTTAATGTTGTAGAAATTGCTTTATCGGGCAAACCATTCTTATTTGAATAAACAGCCAACGTCATTTCACCCTGATTGCTTTGATCTACATTGCACGTATAAACCCTTACTTTAATAATAAATCCTTTTTCCGACGCTATAAATCTTTCGGACAGGCGCGTATAGTTAGAGCCAACCGAATTTAGAACGGTACCTTGTGGTGCAAGCATTTTATCGGCTGTTTCTTCGGGCTGCATGTTCCATACGTCGGCTATTCCGCCTACCTGCACATATTCCGTTTTTAGAAGTTCGTCTGTTCCGCCGCTGTTGGACGCCAACAAATTAACGTCGTATTTGTTTTCTCCGGCAGGATATATAACTACCGGTTCGTCGTCGTTTGAAGCGGTATTAAGTCCGTTGAATGTCCATGTAATTGATCTGGGTTTATTTATAGATTGATGAGCAAACTGCACGGAGCCTCCCGACAGTGGAAGTAATTGTCCGCCGTCATTCTTTTTTATAAAGCCTTTGGAAGCAGACGTGAACTGCACAACAGGTTTACGGGCTGTTACGGTAATGAAACCTTTCTGTTCTTTTTCATTTTCCCCTTCCGTGTTTTTCACCCACAGACTTACGTCGTAAACGCCAGCGTCGCGATATATAATTCTGGGTTTTTCCAGCTGGCTTATTTCCGGTGTTCCTCCTGTTAAAGTCCATGTACGGATGACGGAAGGACCTGTCGAACAGTCTGTAAACTCAACCGTATCTTCTTCAAAAATATTGGTGTTAGATACTTTAAAGTCGGCTACCGGTTGTGCAGGCGGACAGGATTGTTTATGATAAAACCTGATATTCGGACGATTTTTTTCCAATGTTCCGTATGCCGCAAGGATGTTCGTCCATCGCTGGTGCATATTGTTTTCCACAATAGTGTAAGGACATTCTGCATTTTCGGAAGATGAAGTATTGGAATATGCCGACACTAAAACTTTAAGATTTTTGCCTGAATATGGAAAAGGTTCAGTCAGAGTTATTTTATTTGCGCCAACTGTATTTGTCCATTCCTGCGAGCTTTGATATACCAGTGTTGCTGCCTTCTCTTCATTACCCCATGTTGATTGTGTAAGTTGCTGTTCATCCGTTTCTTGCAGATAGACATACAATGTACGCGCATGGCTAACTGCTTTATTGGCGTTCCATTCCAAATCCGTAATAAATGAGCCAGCATCTATTCCCAGCTCCTGAGCCGTATAAAGCGCTATGCTCCTGGTTTGTTTCGACGAAGCTATTCCGTTGCCTATTCCCAGCGGATAGGGCGATGTTTCGGTTCCGTTTCCAATATTAACGGGAGTTCCCTGACAATAATTCTGTTTAATAGTAACATTAACAGGCACTTCATACGTTCCGGCTATTTCCGTTCCTTTTTTAGCGGTTAATTTTGCCGTGAAATTTCCAGGTGCATTATATTCTATTACAGGCGGATTTTTCCCGTTGAAATTATTGGGAGTTCCACCCGGAAATTCCCATATCCATGTATCAATATCTCCTCTCGACCGGTTGGAAAAAGAAATGCGTCCTGCGGCGTAAATATCCCTTGCTTCAGGCAGAAAAGCTACTTTCGTATCATTTCCGTAGGTGCCGTCTATGAACTCAATGCCTGTACCGTTAGGATCAAGGTAAAGATTCATGCGCTGTTTTGGGTTGAGAGACTGATCCCAGTGCCAGGAAAGTTTGCCGAAAAAGCAAGGCAGTGTAGAAAGAGTGCCGCAGCTGAGTAAACCGATTCCGCCGGTTAATGTGCCTGTAATGCGGTGTTCGGCATTAAACAACGGCGCTCCCGAAGACCCCGGTTCGCATATTCCCTTGTCGAATACAAGTTCCCAGTGGGCGTTTTGCGCTCCAATACCATCGCCAAAATTGATGGTCATGGAACCTGGCTCCCTGGTGTAAGTTGATATTTTTTTGACGTCGGTTTTTGGGTGATGAATAGTTGCTCCGCCAGCTATTGCCTGATTGCGTCTGTCCCAGCCGCTGTAATATACGTCCCATTCGCGCGGAACGGTTTCGTTGAGTTTAAGCAGCAATCCGTCGGATTCGCCAATATCAGGTAAATATACTAACTTGGATGCGCCTGTCAGCATTTTATATTCGGCTAAAGGCGATCCTTCATCGCAGCCTGTACGTTCATAATGGAAATAAAACCGCCACTGGTTTAATTCGGCTTCGGTGGCAGAGCCTCCGCAGTGGTAAGCAGTTAGGAAATAAGGAGTAAGATCCTGCAATTCGTTATTGACAAGCGCTCCCGAACAGCTGTACTGTCCTTCGCCCAGTACGATAAGATATACTGCAACGCTTTTTTTCTGATCCTGCCAGCTGTCGCCTTCCGGACAGTTGATATTTATTTCGCAATATTCCGAATCGCCATCCTTGCCTCCGGGTATGCGTTTAGTCTTTTTCAATTCCATTTCAATAGAACTGACCACATCCTTGTAGGCGTATGCCAATCCAGATATTTGTATATTTGGAGATTCTCCGGATATGGATTCTACATATTCCAGCCGGATTTTGTCGCCGTAAACATATTCTGTGGAATATTCAGCCCGTTTAGGATTGTCGGCGTTTGTATAAGTATGCTTTTCGCTGCCATCGGAACTGGAAATAAAGAATTTGCCATGTTCTGGAATTACGAACCTGTCGTAAAGAAGGGAAACGGCGGTAGCGCCAGGCGCAGCCAGTTCCATACGCCATACGCGCCCTCCGTCGGGAAGCTCAGCCCATTCTCCTGAATTTTCAGTATTTAGCGCAACAGGTATAATTTGAGCAATCCTGTGCGGGAAACCAAGCTTTTCCATTTCTGCATCCTCCGAAAGGAGTTTCTGCACTTCAAAAGGGATTGACAGCTGGTGAGCGGGCGGAAACTGCAACGTTTCATTTTGCCGCTGAGCGCTGACAGTAAGCGCAGTCCACGCTATTGAAAGGATAATTAATAATTTAGTATTCATAAACCGTATTTTTTAAGCCGTTTGACAATTGAAGAAAAAACGGGGAAAGGAAACACTCCCTTTCCCCTGTTTTTAGGATAAAATTAGCGATATAAAATAATATAAATTATTCCACAATAAATTTGAACGTTTTAATTTCGTTACCGGTAGCAACCCGCGTCAGATATATTCCTGAAGCCCAGCTACCTGTATTCACAACATGGCTTTCAGCGTTCAGTCCGGCGGGGGAACTGTAAAGGGTATTCCCTCTCAGGTCATAAACCTTAACCTGATATATCGGCGATGAAGCGTTGATACGCAGGCTTTTATTTTCAGCGTAAACCTTAATATCATTCACTGCAACCGAAGGAACTCCAACAAAAGTCGGATCGAAATCAGCCCGCAATACAACATTTCCAATCCTGGATTCAATTTCAAGCATCGAGGGGTTCATCCACTGCGGCTGCCAGAAAGAACCGGAAGGATTAAGATCGTTTACAATCTGTATGCTTGTTTCGTTAAGCTGGGCGATAGAGAAGAAATATGTTCCTGCGTCAAGTATTAACGCTTCCGGCAGCTGCCACGTAACCAATCCTCCCTGAGGTCGTCTTACAGGCATGGAAATTAACGGCGTTTTTTCTACTTCACATTTTTTATACAGGTTTTCTTTTACTTTGAATACTTCAACAAGCATTTCTATTCCGCTTAAATCTGTACTATAGTCAAACATTGAGATAATTCCCGTCAGTTTGCCCTGTTTTCTTAAAGTATATGTATTTCCAAGCGAATTAGGCGAGTAAAAACCTATGATAGAAACAGGTTCGGAAACAGTTTCCGTTGCGAAAGCAGAACCTATTTTAACTGTAAACGGATCGATCATGTCGTTGCTCGGATCATTGTCGTTGTTTCCTTCAACAAAAGCTATGAAAGTGTAGGTTTGATCCTTTTGCACCGGAACGGAAAATTTCACTTCCTTGATTTCACCAGCTTCCAGCGTAATATTCTTAGTTGTTGGGGTGTTATTTACCGACAGAGTTACCCCTACATCCTCCTGCTTGTCCGCGCCTGCATTGGCAACGTCGAACTTGATTTCATAAGTATTGTTCGTCAGCTGGTTCAGAGGTATTTCAGCATACTTTTCGCGAGTATAGTTGACTATTGCCACATCGCTTCCGTCGCTTATTTTATGTATAGCTATTTTTCCAAAATAGAAAGCAACGAAGGATGTGCTTGTAACCGCTATCCTGTATGTTCCGGCTTTGCTTACAGGAAGAATAATCCTTCCTTCTGCCGGAGTATCGCCTATGTTATACGCGCCTTTGAAATCTCCTACAAGCTGCCACTGCGAAAAATCTCTATCGGATTCGCCGAATATAATTTCAAAATTGTCGGTTACCATTCCATTACCGTATCCTGCAAGATAGGTGAAATTGAGTTCATAAACGCCAGGCTCCATCTGCATACAGTTGGAATAAATCGGAAGATCTGTTGCGCCCGGTCCTATGAATCCGTATCCGTAAGAAGCAATAGCTTCGGGATACCATATCCAGCCGCCTTCGGTAGCCGGATGCCACCAGAGCATATCTGCTTCTTCCCTAAGGGTATTTTCGAAAGGAAGCTCTGTTGGCGCTTTGGTATTGTAATAGTAGAAATGATTCTTATCTGTATTGCTCGGCAACTCATTTGTGGTATGAAGGCTTATAGTGGAATAAATAGCGTATGTCCTTATTGCGCTTAAATCGAATTTAGAATTGAGATATACTTTTTCCACAATATCATAATAGGCGGGTACAAGTCTGTTAGGCTCAACTACAACATCAAAATCCTCCATTCCTGCAACTCCACCTACGCTGTATATTATTGAAAAAGGATCTGTGTTAGGTGCATCACCTACATTTTCAATAGCGTAGCCAATAGTTTCTTCCGACGATCCGGCACATCCCTCTTTCGAGATTAATATGGAATATATGCGCAAATCAGGTCTCGGCACGTAAGGACCTGCTTCGATTCGTACATCACGCAAAGCTGCAAATCCCTGCCACGGTTCAGTTATTATCTGGAATGCAAAATAATATTTTCCAGCTTCCGGAATGTTAATTCCGAAATGATTGAAAGTCCAGGGGACTGTAGTGTAGTGAGGCAGCGATCCCAGAAGAGTCATTTCTTCAGGTTTGTTTGTGAGTCCGTAATAAACGTTGATTGTGATGTCTCCGCCGCCTGACGCCAAAAGAAACGAAATATTGCTTTCGCCTGCAGGCATTGTAATGGCAGTGCTTACTAACCAGTCATTTGCAGGAATATCTGTACAGTTGTAAACCATACCTGAATTGCCCCTGTTGTCTATTTCAGCCACCGGTTGCCATGTGGTTCCATCACCGTTGACATTGACAACTTCCCAGTAGTAGTAATATTCATCATAGGACACTGGAGCATAATATGGGAGTTTTAAATTTAATGTACCATGTTCAGGAATTTCATACAAATCTACGCGGAAACCATAGGTTGCGTCTGTAGTCGTATGAAAGACATACGTGTAGCCATTTTTAAATTCAAAACCGGTTTCCAAATTATTAAGGTCGTAAGGACCAGGTTTTCCCCAGCCACTCTCTGTTTCGCAAAGAGGTATCAATATTAGCCAGTTGTAAATGCCTCCAGGAATTTCTATAACTGTTTCCTTGTCAATTGAGGCAGGAGTTGCAGAGCTGCCGATAGCATTTTCAGGAATTTTGTAGGAAGCGTCGTTAATCAGATTCTCTATGCCACGACTGATTTCAAGAGGATCTTCGTCTATTATCATAACAAAACCGTTTATTGCATAACCGGAATAATCGCGTCTCTCTTTTGATTCCGTCTGAAAGATAATTCTTGCTTTATCAGAAGGAGCGGGAGATTTCGCTGCGTCTGCAAAAGATACGCCATCTATAGAGCCTGTCTGTTTTTTTACAGGTTTAAATCCCACTTTGCCGTCCCGCGAAAAAGCGGGAGTTTTTACCACATCAGCCATCAGGATACCATTTTGCCATTTGTACTGGATATTTGCCGGTTTTTCCGGCTTCCCGACGCTTGCGTCAATCTTAAAACCTTCCAGGGGAGAAGCCGTTTTTTCACCGGAATTTCCCTTGTAGATTCCCTGCGCAAAAATATTGCCTGCAACAAATGCACATGCAATTAAAAAAGATAATTTTTTTCTCATAAATAAAAATAATTTAAAAATAAATACTTGTGTAAATTAAAAACTTATTGAAATTGTGAAGACTTTTACATCTTCTGTTGTTTGTATTTTTACTATATAGATACCCTGACTTAATGTATGCAGTTGTACGGTTTTTTCACCGCTTTTCTGCGACATTATTTTCCTCCCCGACAGACTGTATATTTCCACTTCCTTAACCAAAGCCTTCGAACTGATATTCAGTATCTTGTCGCTTACGTAAACGGAAATGCCACCGGAAACGGCAGGCTTGAATCCTGTTGGCTCTTCTATTTCCGTTTTGTCGGCATTAACGATTTCACCATCCTTGTTCATCAGCAGGACAACTAATTCAAGCTTTGTTTTATCACTTACAGCGTCTGGCAGCGTGATTGTGTGCGTATATTTTTCCGGAACCAGTTCTGTGACGGAAGCAGGTATGCTGCCTGAGATACCGCTGAAAGAATCATAAATAGCGCGAGCTACATCATTGTAAACTATGTCGGGAATTAAGGCGGGCAGTTTTTCAAAACCGTCCATCTTTTCGCTGCCTCCGGCATAAGCATTTGATTGCGTATAGCCGGTAACGCCGTTTTCGAGCAGTACGTATGCCAGCCGCATGTTAACGCTGTTTGACGAATAGGAAAAAACCGTATTGGTCGTTACCATGATTGTTTGCTTCATATCGTCGGCAAAAACTGCTTCTGCTTCAAGTCCTATTGGCGACGGAATTTCCATTTCCGACAGGTAAAGCCTTTCTGCGTCGTAGAATGGATCGCCGCGCAACGTCATTTTGCGGTTAATCGTCATGGAAGGATAACCTGAAAAGAACTTTTCCGCCAGCGGACCGGCGTAATTGCTTACTACCATCGGGTCGCCTACATGTATGGCAATTCCGATAAAAGATTCGGGATATTTGGCGTGCATCCTTGCCATGCCTACAATTCCCCGCGTACACCATCCACACCACGTGCCTGTGCCTTCTTCCATAATAACTTTTCTGGGGAAAACCCTGTCGTAAGCTGTCAGTTCGGAGCTTTGTGTGTTGTTGCCTGCGTAAGCATCGGGAACGCCATTCACTTCCAGCAATGTGACCGATAATGGATATGCTCCGGTAGCAGACACCGCGTTAACCGGCAGGCTTAAACTTGCTGAAACATGCGGGGCAATAGAAGTTTCGATCTCACATTCAACAGATGGATTACCAGCAATTTGACAGGCTACTTTCAAACGGGTGATGACTTCCGGCGAATTGTTCCTGACCTGTCCCTGTACGGTGAAGTTTTCGTTAATCCTTGAACATCCATCGCTTAAACCTTCCAGCGAAGCGTCCATAACCGATTTACCTTCGGTATCAATCAATGCTTGTATGCAGGCAGAACCATGCTGCACGTCAACAAAGTTTTTCCAGCTTTTATTGAAAATCCAACAGCCTTCCCTCTGTGTATTTCCCGAAAATCCAACCTGTCGGCAGCCGGTAGCGGCGTAGCCTATAAATATGTCGCGTTCCGGAATAATAAAAGGCTCGTTGAGGGTAATTTCAGTCCATCCTGCTTTCAGATTTCCCGCCTGAAACAATACGAGATTAGTTCCGTTCAATGTATGTTTGATAAAAACTGTTACATTATCTGCATCGGCATACAGCCCTATACGGATTCCTGTGATTTTTTTTCCGGCATAAACTTTATATTGAGCATTAGGTATGGCAATTGCTACGGATATAGCGTCGTCAGAACCGGCGTCTATTGTTGTTGTTATTTCATCGCTGCAATAGCCAAACCTGACCGTCTGCGCATTTCCCAATATGGAAAAACAGACGAGCATTATAATTAAAAAATATTTTTGATTCATATTGATAAATATTTATCTATCTTTTAATTACCTTCACTGTTTTTACGTCGGCGCCTGTTTTTATTTTCACCAAATAAATGCCCGAAGGAAACATATTTGCCGGAATAGGATTTTCGACAGACGACAGTGAAATAAGTTTTTGCCCCGACAGATTATAGAGTTCCATGCCCTGTATATCGGTTGCCGGATAAACATGTAGGTATCCGTTGCTAATTGAAGCTGAAATATTGCGTTCAATTTTATTGCGCAGACTCATTCCTTCTCCGATTTCGGTTTTGCAGGCATTGATAATCCTGCCCGTAGCTACGTCAAGAAGTATAACCGCGAGTTCCAGACTGTCTTTATTGTGGATCGTCGACGGCAGGGTAATTGTGTATGAATGTTTTACGGGCGTCAACTCAACAACGGATGCTGGAATACTGTTTTTCTCTCCGTGAAATCCGGGGTATATTCCACGAGCCACATCATTGTGTACAAAATTGTCAATTGTGCCAGGCATATTTTCATATCCGCCCATTGATTCGCCCGTATTGGCATAGGCATTGGATTGCGGATAGCCGGTTATTCCGCTTTCAGTCAGGACGTATGCAAGCTGCAAATCCACATCGCTGGCTGAATAGGCAAAAGTGATGGACGTAACAGCATCAATAGCCGTTTTCGTTTCGTCGGTAAATCCGGCGTTCAATTCCACGCCAATTCGCGACATGTTTTCTGTTTCTTTCTTATAGAAATTTTCTGCATCAAAATATGGATCGCCTGAAAGTTCTATTTTCCGGTTGATCACCATTTGCGGATAACCTGAAAAGAATCGTTGCCTCATAGCCAGATCGTAGTCTGCAACCATCATCGGATCGCTGTTGTGTATGGAGATTCCGATAAATGTTTCAGGATACAGGGCTTTCATTTTAGCCATGCCTACTGCTCCACGCGGACACCACGAACACCATGTTCCGGTTCCTTCCTCCATGACTATTCTTTTTACGAAAAGTTTCGGCAAAACTTCCAGGTCAACCGATTTGGAATTATTTGTCCGGTAGGTATCCTCACGACCGTTTAATTCCAACAATGCGACAGTCAATTTATAAACTCCTGAAGCGTCCACTGCGTCTGCCAAAACCGTAAAATTTTGCGAAGACATTGGTGCAATAGAAGTTTCAATAGTACGTTCAACCGGTGTTCCATTGTTCACTTGCAGCGACAGCTTAGCTGACGTAAAAGTTACTGCTGAATTATTTTTCAAAACGCCTTTAACCGTAAATTCCCTGTTTGTTTCGCTTAAAGGCGGAATAATGCTTTCAACACCGCCATCTATAATATCGACGCCGCCATTATCAATTAGAACCTGAATACATGCAGATCCCTCAACTTCCTGTTTATCGGCAAGGTTAAGCCAGCTTCCATTCAGCAGCCAGCTTCCTTCACGCACAGTATTGCCGGAAAAACCAATCTGATCAACTCCAGTAGCGGTATAACCGATATATACATCCGAGCGTGGAATATAAAAAGGAGTTGCAAGCGTGATTTCCGTCCATCCTGCTTCGAGAGCGCCAAGTGACTGCGATAAATAATTGCTTCCAACTAAACTATTTCTAATCCATACACTTACATTGCTTGCATTAGCAGCAAGACCAATCCTGATTTTAACAACCGGTTTGTTTGCATAAGCGCCAGCTTTGGAGGTTGGTATATTAATTGCAGCCGACAGAGGCTGATATATACCAGTTCCTACGCTTGTTGTAATTTCGTCATTGCAGTAACCAAATTTGAACAGGTTATCATCAGCATTAATTTTGTCCGATTGTGCATTGGCATAATTCAATAGCGCACAAAAAAATAAAATAAAATACACTGTTTTCATCGCAAAAAGTGTTATAAAAAAATTAAATCAAAATTTATTCTAAGCTTTACTGGCTAAAATAAATGGTCGTTTAAATTCATCAGCTATTCAAAGAACGCACAAAGATACAATATTATTTTATGAAACAAACAATTCTGAAAAATAAATCTACCGTCAATTTCAACGTATAATATCAATTATATTGATATAATTATTTTATAATGAGGAATATAAGGCGTATGTTTTATTGAATATTAACATAAACTCAACTGTCATTTTTTATTGCTTATTATCTTATATAAACAAAAACTGACATACATCTAAATATGTACAAAACATGGTATTTTTGTCGCATTTAAACGACCGTTTAAATTGTACAACTAAATTTGCACACTATTAAATTGTACATTAATACTATTTCAGCATAAATACAGCACATTTTATTAGCACAACATGATATCGGCTGTTTTTGCCGTGCAGAATATAATTTGCTGTTAAAAAAGATGTCGCAGCTACGCTGCTCAGGGAAATGTCTGTGTTTTCCAACCGTGCGCTTACGCACACGGCTACAAAGATACTGGCGCTACGCGCCTTCTCGCAAAACAAAAAATAAAAACTAAATGTAATGTCATTGCGAGCGTTAGCGAAGCAAGACAGCTAAAAACTAAAAGCTGAAAACTAAAAACTAAATTCTGGATTGCTTCAGGCTTCGCCTTCGCAATGACGTTGCACAAAACCATGCCGTGCCTTCATGCTTTGCGCCACGTGTCTCGTTTAAAAAACTTTTCTTGCATTACTTCGTAAAACAATTCTGCAAATTCTTTTAAACCGTGCTGAACAAAGGCAGCGTAGCTGCAACATCTTTGTAGCCGTGTGCGTAAGCGCACGGTTGGAAAACAAAGACATTTCCCTGAGCAGCGTAGCTGCGACATCTTTTTTAACAGCAAATTAATTCATAAACATGAAATGAATAAAAATTAAGGTATCGCAGCTACGCTGCTCTGTTATATTCCGTACATCCATTACCGTGCGCTTACGCACACGGCTACAAAGATACTGGCGCTACGCGCCTTCTCGCAAAACACAGGGTTTTACGGGTGAACCAAAAAACTGCGTAAAGTATAATTCATAATTCATAATG